>JANWZG010000184.1 GCA_025054735.1 Cyanobacteriota bacterium
AGAGCCTAGCCTATGCCTACCTATTGGGACACCTAGACCATCCTGAAGGCTATCTAGTAATGAAACAGCACCGTGATGGTAGTAACTCCATCATCCAAGTCAGAGATTGGGCATTGCTGACTCCTGCCGCCGTACACACCTTCTGGACATTTCTGGCTAACCAACGATCGCAGTGTGACGTGGTGCGCTGGCAAAGTGCTGCCATCGATCCCTTAAGCCTAGTGTTGCCTGAGCCTTCTGCCCATGTTGATCACGCAGATTGCTGGTTGCTACGCCTGATCAATTTGCCCTTGGCCCTAGAACAGCGCGGTTATCCCCCCCACATTGAAGCAGAACTCCACCTTTCCGTATTCGATGACCTTCTATCCCCCAACAATGGCAATTTCCTGCTAATAGTCACAGGCGGCAGAGGTACTGTTTGTCCAGGTGGCAGAGGCGACCTGCAAGTGCATATCCGTGGTCTTGCCTCCCTCTACAGTAGTCTGCTTTCACCATATCAACTCCGCGCCGTTGGGCTATTAGAGGGAACCGATGCCCACCTAGCCACGGCTGCTTCCGTATTTGGTGGGGCCTCCCCTTGGCTTCCTGACTTTTTCTAAACAGCATGAACACAGGCAATGCTTCGAGCGACAGGTAAGGCCGAGCTAGTGCGAGAGACAATCGTCCATTCCTGACCCTGGATTTAGTATAGGCTGGAAATAGTTGTAATACTGACCAGTCGATTATGAGTGAGTACGATCGCCTACTACTGATGGCAGAAGATGAGCTAACACAATACAGTACCGATGCCCGCAAAATTGAGAAACTGCGGCGCAAAATAGCTCTGTCGGTGAACCGGCTAGAGCAGCAGCGCATCAAAGCACAACTACAAACCGAAATGCCCACAACTTGGTGGGGGCGATTGCTGGAAACTCAGCGACAGACTGTAGCATTGCCGTTTTGGGGAATTGCCGGGTTAGGATTACTGTTGGGCATTTCCATGGTACAGCCGCTAGACTTTATTGCCACGGTAGCTGGTGGGTTCCTCGCCATCAAAATCCAGCAGTGGGGCTGGAAGCTAGAAGCCAAGCGGTTGTTGCTAAACACCTTAAACGAGCTAGATAGTTCCACCTAAAACCATCCTTGACGCTCCAGTTCCTCAATCACCTGTAGCCCTCTGGTGTCTCCCACCCGCAGAATTGCCGCCCGAGCATCTTCCCGTACCCCCATTTCTTCATCTTCCGCAAAGGCTTCAATCAAGGCATCGATCGCCGTTGCATACACCACATTAGACGGCATCTCTCGACAGAGTTGACCCAACGCCCAGGCACAATTGCTACGTACAGCCGCCACCTTGTCACGCCGTAGAGCTTCAATCAAGGGTGGAATCGCCGCTACCACCGTTTCATAACCCAGGGTTGCCATTTGCGCGAGGGCACTAGCTGCCCACAGGCGCACAGCAGAAATATCCGTTCGCAGTGTTTCAATCAAGGGCTGTAACGCTCGACGATCGCGACAGTTGCCCAGCGCCCAAGCAACTCCCTTACGCACATATCCATTCAAATCCGTTGCCAACTGGGTAATCAATGGCTCAACGGCATCTGCACTGGGATTTTTTCCCAACGCATAGGCCACACTTACCCGCACCAAGGGACAATCATCCGTCAATAGTCGCAAAAGGTGAGGAACAACCCGCGCATCCTGAATATCGCAAAAGGCACGGGCTGCACGCATTCGTTGCTGAGGGTCAGGGGATTCCAGCCATACCAACATTTCATCAGGATCCGGCGGTGGCACATCCTCGATTGGCTCTGCTTGATCAAGCCCATTACTCAGCTCATCAACTACAGTCAAATCATCACTGCTATACATAAAGACACTCTACAGCAGTTAGGGAGTTCTGAATTGGGGTTTCTAGGTTAAGATTCCGTAGGTAACACCCAACTGCTTTAGCCATTTGCGATACATGAGGGAAACACGATCGCTGGGTAAATGAAATTCCGTTGACGAGTCCAGCGGTAGTTTCATCGGCGAGTGGGATTCCAGATTGCCCACATCCTGCAACACAATCTTGTCTTGAAATTGCACAATCTCATCATGGGTTATCTGTTGACCATAGTTTAACGCCCCACTCATCCAGGCTATGCAGGTCTCTTCATCCACAGGTGTCACCGAGTAGAGCAATGCTAAACACTCACCCGTTGGGTTCAGCTTCCGCAGATAGGCAGTCAACGGACGAAACGCCCAGTAGTCGTAGTGAACATAGTCGCCCACACCTGTGCCATAGGGATCAGGCTGCCAAACGCGCACATCCTTAGCGTAAACGCCCTCACTCGTGATCATTGCCTCATAATCATCCACTTCTGGCTTGTTTACATCCCCCAGAATGCCACCGTGCACAAAGGGAAAGTGAGCTGCATCCAAGAAGTTTTCAATTGTCCGATAGCCGTTCGATCGCACAACATAGGGACCCGTGATGTAGAACCGATAGTCGGCCTGTCCCCATTCTGGGAAGGGTGGCACATCCTGGCTAGGTTCTCCCAAACATAGAAACACTAAACCATAGCGCTCTTGGACAGCATAGGTAGGGACACAGGCTTGTTTAGGCGGCGAATAACCAGGACAGGCAGGGACACTAACACAACGCCCTGTGCCATCGTAGACTAATCCATGATAAAGACAAACCAGAGTGTTGTTCTCAACGCGCCCTGCGGATAGTCGGACACTGCGATGGGGGCAGCGATCGTCCCAACCGTGCACCTGGCCATCTTGACCACGCCATACCACAACATTGATACCTAGAAGCTGCACACCGAGCACATCACCTGGCCTTAAATCACTAGACTTAGCAACCACATGCCAGTCATTCAACAAAACGGGATCCTTGCAAGGGGTACTGTTCATAGCATTGGGAAGACTTAACCACACTCCATAGTTTAGATGCCTTAGGTATTGATAAACTGCTTGCTGGTCACGTTTTTGTATTACAAGCCCAGGAGAACTATAGCCCGCAGGTTTTTCTCAAATCACCATGACGTAACCAAGGTCTCTGTGCTATACAGAGATAAGTCCCTCGATAAGTCTTTGATCGTAAACTCTAGTCATCGGCCACATTTCGCCTGAGGTAATTATGCAATTAGTTAGAGCTGCCTCACTTCTAGTTAGTTCATTAGCGCTGGTTATTGCCAGCCTAGCGTCATCTACAGTTGCTCAAACTACGCAGCAGCCCCTAGAAGAATTTACTCGTCCACAGGAAGCAGGACGAGATCCCTTTGGCTCCAGGAATGGTGGGGCAGGGTTCTTTGACCTAATTCACCGGGCAAATTTAGGTGGCTTGAAGAATAGTGCCGAGTTTCGTCAAGAACAACGTCAGAATATTGACAATGCTGCGGCTGACTTCCGAGCACGTCAATTGGAATTACTGCGTCAACAAACCACCCAACCTGCTGCGTCTACAGGTGAACCCACTGTAGTTCCCGCCTCATCTAATTAACAGCGTGGGCTTAATCCTGCTATAATCCCCCTTCGGAGCAGTGGAGCAAGAGAAGCATCTATGGCAGAGTGGCAACAGATTCCGGGGGGAGTGACTGCTCCCAAGGGCTATCAGGCATCAGGGATTACGGCTGGACTAAAGCCATCAGGTTCTCCAGATTTGGCACTCATCGTCTCAGAGGTAGAGGCGATCGCAGCGGGTGTGTTTACCACCAACCAGGTCTGTGCCGCTCCAGTCATTTATTGCCGTCAACGGTTGCAAGCTAAAGCAAGTGCTAGGGCTATCTTGGTAAATTCTGGGCAAGCAAACGCTGCCACCGGCTCGGAAGGCTTAGCAGATGCCCAAACTAGTGCTAACTTGCTGGCACAGGCACTAGGCATTGCTGCTGAAGAAGTGCTACTGGCTTCAACAGGCGTGATTGGCAAGCGTATTCGCATGGAGCCTTTAGCAGCAGGTCTTCCTAAATTGGTAGCAGCATTATCAAGCGAAGGCTCTGACGCGGCAGCACGATCAATTATGACTACTGACCTTGTGCCTAAGACCATTGCCTTAGAGATGATGGTGGGCGATCGTCCCCTGCGCATTGGCGGCATCGCTAAAGGATCGGGCATGATTCATCCCAACATGGCAACGATGCTAGCGTTTATTACCTGCGACGCAGCCGTCTCACCATCCCTGTGGCAGCAAATGCTGAGTCGAGCAGTTAGTCGCAGCTTCAATCAAATTACGGTAGATGGAGACACCAGTACAAACGACACAGTGATCGCCTTGGCTAATGGACAATCACGTACACCTGCTATTACAGAAGCGGGTGTTGATGCAGATAGACTAGAAGCCATGCTCACAGAAGCTTGCATCTACCTAGCAACTGCGATTGCCCGCGACGGGGAAGGCGCAACCTGCTTGGTTGAAGTACAGGTGACAGGCGCAGACGATGAAGCTTCAGCAGCACGGGTAGCTCGCACGATTGCAGGTTCATCCCTAGTCAAGTCAGCTATCTTTGGGAATGATCCCAACTGGGGGCGCATTGCTGGTGCGGCTGGACGGGCTGGGGTTGTCTTCGACCAAGGAAACCTACGTATCCAGTTAGGTGAGTTTGTGATGATGGCTCAGGGGCAACCGCAGGACTACGATCGAGATGCAGCTAGTGCCTACCTTAAGCAGGCCAAAGCCGGAGACTATCTCAAAACAGATAAAGTGACGATCATTGTCAGCATTGGCAATGGGCCTGCTAGCAGCAAAGCATGGGGGTGTGACTTGAGTTATGACTACGTGAGAATTAACGCAGAATATACAACCTGACGCGGCTTTTGCTTAGCTTGGTACCAAACTCAGATGTGAAATCAACCCACGGGACAGGGTAGAATGCAGGTGCTGTAGTCTTAAACGGAGTAGACAAGGCAATGCTGAAGTTGTATGGCGGTGCTCGGAGCCGCGCTTCAATTGTTCAGTGGTATCTAGAAGAGCTAGCCATTCCCTACGAGTTTGTCATGTTAAACATGCAGGCAGGTGAACATCGACAACCCCCATTCCTAGCCATTAACCCCATGGGTAAAGTGCCTGCGATCGTCGATGGCGATTTCACCCTCTGGGAATCGGGTGCAATTCTGCTATACCTGAGTGACCAATACGAACCCAGTGCCAAATCCCCAGCACAGCGGGCAGAAATTGCTCAGTGGGTGCTGTATGCTAACGCTACCCTAGGGCCTGGTCTATTTGTAGAGACCAATCGACAGCGAGAATTGCACCAGCTTACAGCCCTAGATCAAATCTTGGCCGCCAAGCCCTATCTGCTAGGAGAGCAATTCTCTGCAGCAGATGTTGCTGTAGGTGCTGTGCTCGCCTATATGCCAATTATGCTACAGTTTGACTTCAGCCCTTACCCTAGTATTACGGCTTACTTGCAACGCTTGGCTGAGCGTCCGGCATTTCAAGCAACAATTGGTAAGCGAAGCTAAGTGAGCACTGCTTATCATATTCAGATATAGTCAGAAAACCATCCACAAAAACATCAAAAAAGGGCAGGTTTGCATCTGCCCTCTTAGCTAAAACCCATAACCAACAATAGTATGTAGATAGGTCAAGCCAGATTATCTAAATCCGACCGCAGCTTGCCAAACAAAGGCCAACAGCAGGAAAAATACCGGGATCAACGGCAATACATCCACTAGAGGGTCAAAAATAGAATAGGCTTCAGGCAGTTTTGCTAATAAAATTGTGGCTTCCATGAACAAATTGACCTCGTAAAACTAGATCTCCATCTAGATAAAAATCGTAACATGTCTCTCATCCAGAATCGGACTCTTCATGGATTTACTTGAATATCAAGCTAAGGAATTATTTCAGATTGTCGGGATCCCTACATTGCCTGCTCAGCGGATTGATCATCCCTCAGATTTGAGGAGCCTGCAAATTCCCTATCCTGTGGTGTTGAAGTCTCAGGTACGCCGAGGTGGACGCGAACGGGCAGGAGGCATCAAATTAGTGGAGACTACGATCGATGCCTTCGCAGCCGCGCAACATATCTTCAACCTGCCCATTATGGGGGAATACCCCGAAGTATTACTGGCAGAAGCTAAGTACAATGCCGATCGTGAACTCTACCTAGCTGTTGCCATCAGCAGTGTAGTGCGTCGTCCAGTATTGTTAGGGTCTGCCCAGGGTGGCTCTGCGTTAGAAGCTGCCAGCGACACAGTACAGCAAGTGGTTGTGGATCAAGACTTTTCGCCCTTCTATGCCCGACGATTAGCCATCCGCATTGGTCTAGAGGGTAAGCTGATTCAAGCCGTCAGCGACATTGTGGAAAAGATGTATCGCCTATTCGTAGACAAGGATCTGGATTTTGTGGAAATTAATCCCCTAGGGATCAGTGCCAATGGAGAGGTGATGGCTCTGGATGGCAAGGTTGCTGTGAATGATGGTGCTATGGGACGGCATCCTGACCTGATTGCCATGACGCGACGCAACGGCAATGTGGGCGCTTGTCCAACTAACTATAGTGCCATGCCAATTTGCCCCTATCCGTTTCCACCGATGCTGACGTGCTTGGAAGGAACCATTGGCGTCCTGTGTAATGGTGCCGGCCTGACGATGGCAACCTTAGACTGTATCTATCAGCAGGGTGGACAACCTGCTAATTTCTTCAACATTGGGGGAGAATGTGCCTACGATTGGCAGCCCACGGTGTTGCAAGAACGCATGTGCCAAGGTCTAGACCAAATTTGGCGAGACTCTCAGGTCAAAGTCATTCTCATCAACATTATGAGCACGATCGTCACAAGTCAACAGGTAGCAGAGATAGTGCTTACCTGCGTTACAGAGCGCTTCCCCAAACCTAGAGATTTACCCTGTCCGATTGTGATGCGTGTCATCGATGCTATATCGCCTGATCTAGAGTCAGCCCTAGCAGCCCATACCATCTATGTCAATCCTAGCTTGAATGCAGCCGTGCAGCGGGCGATCGCTCTAGCAGCCCCAACCACCTCTGACCTACCGGAGTGACCGTTCTGTAGCAGCTACAAATCAATCGCTCTACCTTGCTCTGTGAATATGACAGACTTAATTCCCCAAGCTGGATGGCTAGTCACAGTTTTGCTAAGGCTGCCAAACAGCGCTAACTGCTCACAGGTAGACAACGACACAAAGCTCCGCCTAGCCGTAGGGCTGCGGCGTAAATCGATTGTCACCTGAGGGCTTCCTGGTTTATGCTCAACCCGATAGCCCACCAGCTCAACGTCAGCATTGCTCTGCCGATCCACAATAATGCCTACCACTGCTTCTAGAGAGCGCTCACTAGATACGGTCACT
>JANWZG010000185.1 GCA_025054735.1 Cyanobacteriota bacterium
ATGTACGAGCAACAGTTGATAGCTGCTTACCTGCCGGATAGATGACATACCACTGGCGGGCGATGGGAAATTTCTCCACATCCAGAATCGCAACTTGGCTGAAGGTGCCCTCTAACGTAAGGCTATGCAGCGATAGCACGGCAATTCCCAAGCCACCAGCAACAGCCTGTTTGATCGCTTCATTGCTACCAATTTCTAGCTTGATCCGAATTGGAACTTTATTGACATCAAACAGTTCTTGCACAGTTTTACGAGTTCCTGACCCTGGCTCTCGCATGATGAATGGTTCATCGGCAATGCGCTGTAGACTAATCTGCCTTTGCGTCACTAAGGGATGGTTTTTAGGTGCTACGACTACCAAGGGGTTTTCAATAAAGGCAAAAGACTCTATTTCAGGGTGATCTGGTGGTTCACTCACAATGTAGAGATCGTCTAGATTCTCAGACATGCGCTCAGCTACCCCTTCATGATTTGTAACTTGTAGCGATACATCCACACCAGGGTATCGTTGACAGAAGGGGCCTAGTAGCCGCGGCACGACGTATTTGGCGGTGGTAATTACACAGAGGCGAAGCTTACCTTGCTTGAGACCTTGCATGTCAGCGATCGTCATCTCAAACTGAGACAACTGCTCAAACACATCCCGACATGTTTTGTATAACTCTCGTCCTGCATCGGTGAGATGTAAACGCTTACCCACCTGCTCAAACAATGGAATGCCCACGGCTTGAGTCAGTTGTTTCACTTGCATAGAGACAGTTGGCTGGGTTAAAAACAGCTCTTCCGCCGCCCGCGTGAAGCTACAATGGCGGGCAGCAGCTTCAAACACCTTAAGCTGGTGTAGTGTAATTTGTCTCAGAGGTCTAGCATTACTCACAGGATGCATTAAGCAAAGATTATTGCTAACATTAGGAATCTAAATCATAATAATACTGCTCAATAGAGTCCTTCAATTCAGTTTTTTACCTATAGTTACAGCCGGTTACAGCTAAAGATAGCCCGAATTCTACTCTTGGCTCGACCTGTGTCAGTTGATGCGCTGCAAAATCGCAGTAATGACGTAGGCTAAGGGGCTACTGTTCTGCAAAAAAATACGCCCTTTGAAGCTGTTCTAAAAAACGCTCTTTGAAGTCTAAAGTCTAAAGTCTAAAGTCTAGCTCTAAAACTGTTCTACAAAAAAATACGCTCTCTAGATTTTTAGAGAGCGTCTGAGATGATGGCAAAACAACCAGGCAAGCAATGAAATAAACGTGCAACGTCAGATGCTAAGTAAACCTCACTATGCGGCGCGACAACCCTCATATTCAGCCAGCATGGAATCGTCCATAGACTGGTGTACTGATTGAACAGCATGGAAACACACAACGTTTCTGTGATATTTACCGAATATGGACAATAGGGCTTTGTCAACGGCGTAAGTATCAACAGTGTCAGTGTTTCCAAAGAGCCTGCGCTGCATAACTAGGTCGTTCCCCCGATGGCTGAATGGCTTACACATTAATAATCTCAAACCGGCCTGATTTAAGATGTGATGCCATCACTGCTGACTACATGAGCTTAGTCAGTTGTTTGGGTGATGCTGGTACCGGTAGACTGTGACCAAACTTGAGCCTCGTAGTGATGCTTATCATCACCCGCTGGAGAATTTTGGCTGTGTGCGCTATGGTTATGCATGATTGTTGCTGAGCAGCTTGCCTATGACCCTACCGCCATGGATTTATCTTGCAGGCCCATTGTTTACTCAGGCAGAAATCACGTTCAACCGTTGGCTGGCAGCACAACTTCGATCGGCAGGCTATACAATTTACCTGCCCCAAGAGGAATGTAGTGGTGTGACTGATCCCCAAGAGTTATTTGCCATTTGCATGAAGGGGTTGGATAGGGCAACTCTCGCCATTGTAATTTTGGATGGTGCTGATGCCGATTCGGGGAGTTGCTTTGAGATGGGTTATGCCTATGGACGAGGATTACCCATCATTGGACTGCGTACAGACTTTCGGGGCAGTGGTGAACATATGGGTGTGAATCTCATGCTTACCCATAGCTGCACCCACTTAATTTTGACCAGCACTAACCCGCCGCCCTCGACAGATACCGTTACCTATTTAGCTGTTGGTGAGGATGTTGTATCGCCATTAGTCGATGTGCTAAAACGCCTAGTCACAGCTAGGAGTTCAGGTTAAGATATCCAGAGAGTAGGGAGGTGGCTTATGATCCTGGTTAAACTTGCGATCGCGGCTATATATATCGGTGGTGTTTGGCTGTTTTGGCGGGGTTTCCCAAAAACATTTTGGTCTGAAGGCTTCTTTAATCGCTTGATGTTTTCTGTATTCTGGCCTGTGTGGTTAATCACCAAAACTGGCCGCCGCAACCTGGGTAGGGCACTAAAGGGCTAAGTTCAGCAGATGCGATAGCTAGTAACATAGTCCGGTTTCAGGGTGTTTCCCGATCAATTTTGATTGAAATACATGCATCCCTATGGCCTAAACGCTCGCAACCACCGATAGGGATAGTACAACCAAATAGGCAACGCCTTGGGAATTCTATAGCGCTGTTGCATATAGGCCCGAGTTGGGAAGAGGGTATTCCATGCAAAGCGTAGGCGTTGTCGCCAGTTCGTAGCTCCTAGCAAGTCTGCAAGAAATAGCCGCAGACGCAGCCCTAGGTGACCAGTTTCCAAATAGCGAATCACGTGAGCCTCTGCTGGAGAGGGCTTTATCTGAGCAAGCTGGTCTAGGATGCTTGCAGGAATAGGAACATGCCACTGGTGAACCAGTGTCGTAAGCACCCGTTGCAGTGGGGTTACTAGGTCATAGGCTGCGGCCTGATGGAAAATTTCAGCCCAGTTCATATCTGGGTTCAGCGCAATAATCTCGGCAATGTCTTGAAACCAAAGCCACCCCTTGCCATCGTGGTGCAATAGCAAGTGAGCAGAGAGGTAGAGAATTTGGGCATTAGTGCCGAAGGTCAATGCTGGCGTTTGCTCGACTTGAATAGGCTGAGCTGTTGCCCATAGCCAATCTAAGGGCAAACGTTGTTGATAGTAGAGGCGATTTAGTAGACCCCAGTGGAGGTCGATCGCTACTGGGATAACTCCACTCTTACACCACGTCTCTTCACTGCGAAACTCTTCTGTGTAGCCTGTGTGCAGTTCCATGCCCGTCAGAGCGTAGCCCAAGTCCATCAGCGCACACCGTGCCTGAGGTAGCTGTGATGACTGTATGAGTAAGTCCAAGTCACTCATAGGACGCAGGGCGATGTCTTTGTAAACAACTTCTGCTAAGGCGGCACCTTTCATAACTAAGACTGGAATTCCTCGCTGCCGAAAGCTCTGTAGAACGATCGTCAACTCCCGCAATAACAAACTGTTCCGACAGGCATTGCTGTAGTAAGCAGCACTGAACGCTTGCTCTACTTCTGGCGGCAAAATGTCACGATGACGCAGTATGCCATAGAGCAAAGGTAACAGGTTTTCTTGCTGCGCTAGCTGATAGACTGCTTGCCAAAATGATTTTGGGTTCTGAACTTCTCTAGATAGCTGCTTGTGGACATATACTTGCAGCCAGTGCAAACGCTGAAGGTTCCATCGTCCCTGTAAGCACCAATGAATGAACTGTTGAGGAGAAAGCGTTTGAGCAACCATTGGCAAACCTAAGGATGAGACCATGGCGGTATCCGTGAATAGAAGCTAGGTTGAACTATAGCAAGCTCTTAGGCAGATGGGGGAACTAGACAGTATTAGCCAGTAAATCGAAATGACCAACGTTGACGGATGATAACATCGCTATTGATGTTAAGGACATGTAGGTAATCATCATGTTCATGTAGGATTGAGTCCCTAACGGCCACCTATCTGTGATGTTCACCTGAGGAATCGATATAGTTTCTCGCAATGAGCAGGCAAAACGAAACGGATAAGCTTGTGATAACGTAGCCTACCTGACGGACGGCCTAATGGCCTTGGAGAATCGTGCAACTATGAGCAACCTTATGAGCAACCTACAGGTAGCCACAGACTGAGAATCTGATTATCTTGGTGTAAGAAACTCTACTTTACGTTAATGTTTATGCCTACAGTAAGTTTGGTTCGTTGCCAGTCCTACGATCGCACTGAGCTTCAGTCTAGTTTAGAAATCCTGTTGGCACCCCTAGGTGGCATGACATCAGTAGTGAAACCAGGCGATCGCGTGCTGCTCAAGCCAAACCTGTTAACGGGTGCTCGTCCTGGTAAGGAAGCCATTACCCGTCCTGAAGTTGTGTATGCCGTTGCCAAAGCAGTTTTGGATGCAGGTGGCAAACCCTTCTTAGGGGATAGTCCAGCCTTTGGCAGTGCTCATGGGGTCGCAAAATCAGGTAACTATCTGCCCCTAATGGCTGAACTAGGGGTGCCCATCGTTGAGTTTCACGGTAAGCGTTACGAAACCGTTAGCGATAGCTTTAACCATTTGCTACTGTCTAAGGAAGCTCTAGAGGCTGATGTAGTAATCAATTTACCTAAAGTCAAGTCTCACATGCAGTTGACCCTAACCTTGGGAGTGAAGAACCTATTTGGCTGTGTTCCCGGCAAGATGAAGGCATGGTGGCACATGGAAGCAGGTAAGAGCAGCGATCGCTTTGGTGACATGTTGGTGGAAACAGCTAAAGCCATTCAGCCTGACCTGACTATTTTGGATGGCATCCTTGGGCATGAAGGCAATGGGCCTAGTGGTGGTGAACCGCGCTCCTTGGGACTACTAGCTGCATCGACAGATGTGTTTGCCCTAGACCGAGCAATTGTTGACGTACTACAAGTAGATCCTGCTACAGTGCCGACGATCGTTGCTTCCCAACGCCTTGGTCTTTGCCCTCCCTTAGAGACTATTGCATTCCCTCACCTGCATCCCCAAGATGTCCAGATTACTGACTGGCGCTTACCCGATACTATGATGCCGATCGACTTTGGCCTACCGAGGGTAATCAAATCTACCTTCCGTCACCTCTACATCCGCTTTATCAAAGAGCCATTGAGCGCCTACAGCTATAAGTAGTATGTAGGCAGTAGTATCTTCGGAGTTGGGCAGCAATCCAAGGTGCAAGGCTAGCAACACCCACACCAAGCCTCAATAGAGGCACCCACTGCCGTTGTAACTTTTTACACGATAATAATTATCCTACCCACCACCATTGCCATGAACCAACAACCTGTGATCGCTCTAAATTGTGTCAATCATTACTATGGCTCTGGCAATCTACGCAAACAAATCTTATTTGAGGTGACAACACAGATTTACCCTGGTGAAGTTGTGATTATGACTGGGCCATCCGGGTCTGGTAAGACGACGCTATTGACCCTGATTGGTGCATTGCGATCAACCCAGGAGGGCAGTTTGAAGGTACTAGGGCAAGAATTACACAATGCTCCACGCCATCAGTTAGTAAAAATACGCCGTAACATTGGCTACATATTCCAAGCCCATAACCTACTCAATTCCCTTACAGCTCGGCAAAATGTACAGATGTCTCTAGAACTGCACCCAGAAATCTCATCCACACAGGCGAAGCGCCAAGCCGAAGCCATGCTAGAGGCTGTAGGGTTAGGCGATCACATCAACTACTACCCAAAGGAGCTTTCTGGGGGACAAAAGCAACGAGTAGCGATCGCTCGCGCCCTAGCTAGCCATCCTAAGATTGTGCTAGCCGATGAACCTACCGCTGCCCTGGATAAAAAATCAGGTCGGGATGTCGTAGAAATCATGCAGAAACTAGCCAAGCAGCAGGGCTGTACCATTCTTCTAGTCACCCACGACAACCGTATTTTGGACATAGCTGACCGCATTATCCACATGGAAGATGGGCGGCTTTCAGCACTAGAGGCGATCGCCACGAGACTCTCGTAGCACAGCAGTGTGATAGCATCTAAAACTACAGTTGAGCCTCTTGCCGGCATCGTACCAGTTTGGACTTTTAGACTAACGGTTTAGAACGGTTTAGATTGACGATCTCCCAGCCACGCTAGGACGCAAAACATTACTAAACAGTGTATTTTAATACAAAGTACATTGCTTCTTTGGCATGAAGCTCCTAGGTACAGTCATAGGAAATGCATTGTTCAGTAATCACCCTACCTATTTGCAACAAATTTGTTACATTTAGATGCAAACATTGACACTTAGCCCAATCGCTATCCATAATTAGGGGTTGCGAAAACTTTACTACTGGACAACCCTTGGCTAACGTTATTGTGATTGGTGCCCAATGGGGCGATGAGGGAAAAGGTAAGATTACGGATCTATTAAGCCGATCTGCTGACGTTGTGGTTCGCTACCAAGGAGGTGTCAATGCTGGACACACCGTCGTCGTAGGCGATCAGACCTTTAAGCTGCATTTGATTCCATCAGGGATCTTGTACCCAGGAACTGATTGCATTATTGGTTCTGGTACTGTGATTGACCCCAAAGCCTTGATTGCTGAACTTGATCGGCTGGAGGCGCTGAATATTTCTACGGCTAATCTGATGATTTCAGAGACAGCCCATGTGACTATGCCCTACCACCGGATGATTGACCAAGCTGCTGAGGAACGTCGTGGTCACTACAAAATCGGCACAACTGGTCGCGGCATTGGCCCTACCTATGCCGATAAGTCAGAGCGCACAGGCATTCGCATGTTGGACTTAATGAATCCTGACTCACTCCGGGAGCAGCTATTGTGGACGATCGGCTATAAAAATGTCATTCTCGAAAATCTCTACAAACTGCCTCCATTGGATCCAGAGGTAGTAATTGCTGAGTACCAAAGCTACGCAGAGCGGCTCCGTCCCTACGTGGTGGACAGCTCCCTGAAGATTTATGATGCTATTCAACGTCGTCGTAACATCTTGTTTGAAGGGGCACAGGGCACTCTGCTGGATCTGGATCACGGCACCTATCCCTATGTCACATCATCGAATCCTGTAGCGGGTGGTGCTTGTGTTGGTGCTGGCGTTGGCCCCACTATGATTGACCGGGTGATCGGGGTTGCTAAGGCTTACACGACTCGCGTTGGTGAAGGGCCTTTCCCTACAGAGCTACATGGCGGGATCGGGGATCTGTTGTGCGATCGCGGTGCAGAATTTGGTACCACAACTGGGCGTAAGCGTCGCTGTGGTTGGTTTGACGCTGTGATTGGACGGTATGCTGTACGGATTAATGGCATGGATTGCTTGGCGATTACCAAGCTAGACGTTTTGGATGAACTAGACGAAATTAAGGTCTGTGTTGCCTACGAAATGGATGGACAACG
>JANWZG010000186.1 GCA_025054735.1 Cyanobacteriota bacterium
CCAGCTACTGGGCGTTATCGTCTCAAGCGGGCGATCGACCGTAACAAAGACCAGTCCTATTTTCTCTATGACCTTAGTCAAGACATTTTGGCAAAAACCCTATTTCCCCTAGGTGAGTACACAAAGATCGAAACTCGTCAAATTGCCGCCGAGCTTGGGTTACACACGGCCGATAAACCAGAAAGCCAAGACCTATGTCTGATTGAAGCTCATGGATCCATGCAGGCATTTTTGGACAAGTACATTGCCCCTACACCAGGGGAAATTGTGGATCAGACTGGCAAGGTGCTGGGCTATCACAACGGAGTGCATCACTACACGATCGGGCAACGGAAAGGTCTAGGCATCGCCCATAGTGAGCCGCTGTACGTATTGGCCCTAGATGCGGGTCGCAATCGAGTTATTGTCGGCGATCGCGCAGCCGCCTACGACGAGGGATGCATGGTTCAGCGGGTAAATTGGGTATCGATTACCCCACCGACCGACCCTATTCGCGCTGAGGTGCAGGTGCGCTATCGATCGCCAGCGGTACCAGTAACTGTGATTCCCTTGCCAGATTGTACCGCTCAGCTAGTATTTGACGAACCTCAATTTAGCATCACACCTGGACAGGCAGCCGTCTGGTATCACCAAGATGTGCTCTTGGGCGGAGGCATCATTCAGCCTAAACCTCAAGGTCAGCCACAAGCACAGCCAACACAGACATCTCTAGGCTAACTAATGACGGATGAAATATTAAGGAATGTAACGGTTTTGCCGTCATAATGGTATTCCTGCTTGACAGCCTTAGCAACGATCGCTATCGTGATTAGACATACCTGGGAACGCAACAAGCAGTTGTTATGAACGCTAATCAACGAACAGTTTTGAAAGAAGCATCGCAAAAAGAAGCGTCACAGAAGGTGACGCTGTACCTGTCTCCCGAATTGCACCGTCGGTTAAAGATCCAGGCGGCTGTAGAATCTGAGTCTATGTCCACGCTAGCAGAGCGGGCTGTTGCGTTCTATTTGGAGCATCCAGAGGTAATCGAGGCAGGTGCCCATGGTCAGACCCATCGTGTTTACTCTTGCCCTGCTTGCACGACACCAGTCATTCTTCGTAACGGTGAGATGGTGACCCTCAGCTCTCAAGTAGGTGGGCGCTCCATGAGCTTGTCAGATGAAGAAGACGACTTGTCTGTAAATGCTACTACTGTAGCCGCGGCAACGATTAGTTCTGGTGGAATTAGTGCTGGTGTTTCATCGTTGAGTGCAACACCCGATGAGTGTCAACGTGACTCGGAACAACTTGTTCCCTGTTAGCGCTGGCTGTTCACGATTAGTTTCCAACTAGTTTCTTGGTTTTGACTGGTTTGTTCATTGGTGATCTACATTGACGGATTGCATCAGTGGCAAATTTACCGTTCCTAGTTTTGTAGTTGTTCGCTCCGTCCTCTAGCAGGTTGTGATGGTCATGAAAGAAGAGCTAAGTATCTTAATTCAGGCTCAATACCCTCTGATTTACCTGGTTACCTTTGAAGAGGAGCGGGCAGAGCAAGCAATTGCAACAATTGCTCAGAACAAGCCCCAACGACGTGTGTTTGTGTGGACATTGACCCACGGCCTTGTGGAGTACGGGCAGCCTCGTAATATTGCCCAGCACAATACTATTGCACCCCAGCAGGCGATCGACGCGGCTATTCGTCAGCGGGAGCCTAGCATTTTTATCTTCAAGGACTTGCACCCCTTCTTGGATGGCTTGGGCAACGCAGAAGTCATTCGTTGTCTGCGGGATGCGATCGCCAGCTTCAAGGGCACCCAGAAGACTATTATCCTGATGTCCCCAGAGCAGCGGATTCCCATCGAACTAGAGAAAGAGGTTGTTGTTCTGGATTTTCCCTTGCCAGACATTGGTGAGCTAAATCAGGTGCTTTCTCAGCAGCTAGACCAGTCACGGGGGCGGCGATTGACCACCGAAGCGCGGGAAAAACTGCTCAAGGCAGCGCTAGGCTTAACTAGAGACGAAGCTGAGAAAGTTTACCGTAAGGCAATGGTGACAGCCGGACGGCTTACGGAAGAAGAAGTCGGCATTGTCCTCTCTGAAAAGAAGCAGCTTATCCGTCGCAATGGCATTCTTGAGTTTATCGAAGAGGACGAGACCATTGACTCGGTGGGTGGTTTAGAGGAGCTGAAGCGCTGGTTGCGGCAACGCTCAGGTGCATTTACCGAACGTGCACGAGAATATGGGCTTCCTCAACCCAAAGGTATGCTGATCCTAGGTGTGCCCGGCTGTGGCAAGTCACTTATTGCTAAGACCACATCACGTCTCTGGGGTCTGCCCTTGCTAAGGCTAGATATCGGTCGCGTCTATGATGGCTCTATGGTAGGGCGGTCAGAGGCTAACTTGCGTAACGCCCTCCGCACGGCTGAATCCATCTCTCCAGCCATCCTATTTATTGATGAAATTGACAAGGCCTTCGCAGGCAGTACTGGCTCTGCTGACTCTGATGGTGGCACCTCTAGCCGCATCTTTGGTTCTTTCCTGACATGGATGCAGGAGAAAACTTCCCCTGTATTTGTCATGGCCACAGCTAACCGCGTGGAGCGGTTACCGGGCGAATTTCTGCGCAAGGGGCGCTTTGATGAAATTTTCTTTGTGGACTTGCCCAACGCTGAAGAGCGGCAAGATATTTTCCGGATTCATCTCTCTAAGCGGCGATCGGACATCAGTCGTTTCGACCTCAAGCAGCTAGCCAACGTGTGTGAAGGGTTCTCTGGGGCAGAAATTGAACAAGCTCTCATTGCTGCTATGTACGAGGCATTTGCTCAAGATCGAGAGTTCACCCAGCTAGACATCATTGCTGCAATGAAAGCAACATTGCCTTTGTCCAAGACTATGAATGAGCAGGTCACTGCCCTCCGAGATTGGGCAAGACAGCGAGCACGACCTGCTGCCGCCTCCGTCGCAGAATATCTGCGTCTGGAGAATTAAAAGCTTTCACTCCTGCTCCCAACAGGAGGAAAGGCTAGCACCCAGCTAGCAGTTAACCACGTAGCTAACAGCCTCCAGGCTGAGCGCTAACCAACGTTGTATCTCTCAATATCCTTTCGGAGGAAAATACTATGTCTCACTTTAGCACTCTGCGTACCAAAATCACTGATGCTGAAATCCTGCGCGCTTCTTTGCGTGACCTGGGTATCACCGTCAAGACCGATGCTGATGTTCGTGGCTACAATGGTCAGCGTGTTCGCTCCGACATCGTTGCTGTTCTCGATGGCGAGTATGATCTCGGCTGGTCTCGTAATAGTGACGGCTCCTTCGACCTAATTGCTGATCTGTGGGGCGTTGCTAAGAAGCACAACCAAACCGAGTTGATCAACTCCATTAACCAGAAGTACGCTGTGAACAAGGCTCTGGCTGAAGTCAAGCGCCCTGGCTTGCAGAACGCTAACGTTAAACTGGTTGTACAAAAGTAGTTTCTCTGCGCGTTCCCAAACTGGCGGGTTAACCAAGCATCGGTTAGCCCGTTTTTTATGGGGATTCGAGCACCTTTACTAGCGGGTTAACCAAGCATTGGTTAGCCCGTTTTTTATGGGGATTCGAGCAGTGTAATTGTGGTCGAGGGTTATACGTCAAAAAATCTATAGAAATATGTAGAAAACATATAGAAAAGCACGGACAGATTTGGTACCTAAGCTGAAAGCAGACAGAAACCCCTGTCATTTCATGGTTTCAGCTTCTAACTCACTATTTAAACAACGATACTATTTGCAATGTAGCTTATATAACCTCCACGAAAATCAGTAGTATCACAGGCAACAAACCTGATGATGTATGGTACTTAAATAATATATGATACTTGACTATCACAAGAGTCCTTTTTAACTGAGGTACTCAACGATCAACAGTGTGGACTTGAAGGAGTCTAGACTCTATATAGCTTCCACACGGTTGCATATAGAGGGTTCATAGGCGATTTCGCAGAGCTTTGGAGTGAGGCTGCAATTGTTTGTAGAGTCGCGTCCAGTTTCAATGTTTGTGTCATAAGCAACAAATACTTCTTTGTAGCGCTATTCCGGACTGTTGCACAAATTAAGCGAACGTCGTAGAAACCCTGAAGTTTTCGTCAAGGTCAGTTTGGCTTGGGCAAATGCGTAAATTTGACTGTTCTAGTCGAACCATACAGGTCTGTCGTATTTCTCTGCCAGCATTTCCGTGTACAACCCTGTCCAACGTTAACCTATAGGTAATTGTCGAGCTATGTACTCTGTATCTTCATCGTCTGAAGTGTCTCGTCCCTTTTTGACGTGGCAACGCATTATTGATTGGGCACAGGAGCACTATCGTTGTCGGACGTTTGCTAAAGATGAGAAGATTCCTGCTCGTCCAGGTCTGTTGTATCTGGTAGAGAAGGGATCTGTGCGCTTGTCTGGCACGGCTCAGGTGACGGCTACCAATGCATCACGGTTGGCACGCATGACACCAGAAGAGGCTTTCTTGGGGTTTGTCGGTGCCGGTCAGCCTTTTGAAATCATTGCCCAGTCACCATTTACGCTTCAGAGCTATGCCCATGTTGATCAAACGTCTGTGCTATGGCTCTACTGGAATGATTTAGAGAATTGGCCCCACTTCCGTCGAGAAGTGCTGGATGCATTTCGCTATCAGCATCAGCGTAAGCTGCTGTGGTTAAGTACGCTGGGTCAACGCCGCACGATCGACAGACTGTTAGGTTTCTTGACCCTGTTAATCGAGGAATTTGGTGAACCTGGAGATGATGGATATTATCTGCCCTGGTCGTTAACTCATGCCCAAATTGGCAGTGCTATCGGCTCTACCCGTGTAACCGTAACCCGCCTGATGGGCAAACTGCGCCAGCGGGGACTCATCAAAACCCAGGGTGATGGTCTAATTTGTATTCCTGCGGAAGCGGCTGCCAACTTCAAGAAATAGTGCTAACAGTCTGCCTGTACATGGGCAGGCTGTTGCTTAGCAGCTAGCAAGTAAGGGGTTTCTAGGTTGCGCTAGAGTCAGGCACGCGCCAAATGGCATCAGCTACACGACAGGTGTCTCGTAGTTCGTGGACATCGTGGATACGAAGAATGTCTGCACCATTGGCGATCGCTGCACAACAGGCGGCTGCTGTTCCCCAGACTCGTTTTTGAGGATCGGGCTGCTCTAGGATGTGACCGATGAAACTTTTGCGTGATGGCCCAACCAACAGCGGGTAGCCTAAGGTGCGAATTCGGGTCAAATAGCGCAGGATATCTAGATTTTGTGCAAAGGTCTTAGCAAACCCAATTCCTGGATCCAAAATAATCTTGGCACGGTCAATTCCGGCAGCAATGGCCACTTCTGCCCGCTGTTCGAGGAATTCGCAGATTTCTTCAATTAAATCGATATATTCAGTGAGTTGCTGCATGGTTTGTGGTGTACCCCGCATATGCATCAAGACGATCGGTACCCCCAGCCCAGCAACAGTAGGTAACATCGCAGGGTCAAACAGTGCACCAGATACATCGTTTACCAAATCTGCCCCAGCTTTGATCGCAGCTTCTGCCACAGCAGATTTCATGGTGTCGATCGAAATTGGTGTATTAAAATCCTCGTCCTTCCGTAGGGCCGTAATCACGGGTAACACACGAGCTAGCTCTTCCTCCAATGACACATCCTCAGCATTGGGGCGCGTTGACTGACCACCAATATCAATGATATCGGCTCCGGATGCAGCTAGGTGTTTTGCTTGGGAGATGGCCGCATCAACTGTTTGGAATTGTCCTCCATCACTGAAACTGTCAGGTGTGACATTGAGAACTCCCATCAAGATGGTACGTTGTCCCCATCTGAATTCATGGCCTCGCAAGGTCATGGTCGTAGATGCAGTTGTGGACATGAGGCTCAGCATCATTACATAAGAATAGCCACTATGCCGTTAACTTATCATGCTCTCAGGCTAAAATGGGACATAAGTCATGGGGAGGTTGCCTATCGAAACCATCTACGGCACGCTGCAAGGGCTAAAGCCTAGCCAAGTCAAGCAACTTCAGCGTCTTTATCACCAACGCATTGTAACTGACCGTGTGACGACGGCAGAGTTCGCCCAGCGCATAGCCGCCATCAGCACAGAAATCAACCAGTCAGTCTGTGTTTATGTTAACCGTCGTGGCCAGGTAGTCCGGGTTGGCGTTGGTAGTCTTAGCCAAACCCAGATTCCTCTACTGGAACTGCCCCGCCATGGCGCTGAGCGATTGTGTGGGATTCGTTGCATTGCTACCAGTTTTCAAGCAGAGCCACCCAGCCAAGTAGTGCTGACCTCGGTTGCGCTTCAACGGTTAGACTCACTGGTGTTGCTAGTGCTCTCTGGGAGTGGTTTTGAGCGTCGAGGTGGGGGTGCTACTGGCTATGTGAAGCATGGCTATCTTGTGCATTTGCTGCCAGGGCCAACAACAGATTGGGATGTGTCACCACCTCTAAGCTTGGACGTTCTGGCGCAACAAGACTTTGCTACCCTAATCGAGGGTTTAGAAGCGGAGTTTCGCCGTGAATTTGTAGCCCGGCAGGTCGATGTTGACCACGATCGCGTGCTGCTAGTCGGCTTACAGACGGATAACGTCTCTTCTCGGCAATTTGCTGACGGCTTAGAAGAACTCAAGCGTCTGGTGGAAACGGCTGGAGGCGTTGTGTTGCAGACATTACGGCAGCGGCGGCCTTATCCCCATCCTCAAACGGTTGTGGGCGAAGGCAAGGTACAGGAAATTACTCTCACAGCTCAGGCAGTGGGTGCGACGTTGATTGTCTTTGACCGGGATTTGTCTCCAGCCCAAGTTCGTAACCTAGAAACCCAAATTGGGATCCGGGTGGTTGATCGCACCGAAGTCATTCTAGATATCTTTGCCCAGCGTGCCCAGTCAGGTGCTGGGAAACTGCAAGTCGAGCTAGCTCAGTTGGAATATCGCTTACCTCGACTAATTGGCCGTGGTCAGGCTATGTCCCGATTAGGAGGCGGTATTGGCACCAGAGGGCCTGGGGAAACTAAGCTAGAAACTGAGCGCCGTAGCATTCAACGGCGGATTCGTCGCCTGCAACAGGAAGTCAACCAACTTCAGGCCCATCGTGCCCGGTTGCGTCAGCGGCGACAACATTGGGATGTGCCGTCCATTGCGATCGTTGGCTATACCAATGCTGGCAAATCTACATTGCTGAATGCCCTAACTAATGCCGCTGTGTATACGGCTGATCAGCTATTTGCTACCCTAGATCC
>JANWZG010000187.1 GCA_025054735.1 Cyanobacteriota bacterium
TTTAGCTATCCAGGCCAACTATTACTCGGTTTCTCTCCAGATTCAAAGAGATAGTGCCAGTGAAGCTCTACGAGTGCTATGCACTAAGCGCAGTCGCCTGTGGAAACTTGGTCATCAGGTTATGGTTGGCGATCGGGTAGTTGTAGAAGAAGTAGACTGGAACGGCAGGCGTGGAGTAATTACCGACGTATTACCCCGCAAAACTCAGCTCAATCGTCCACCAGTTGCAAATGCGGATCAAGTTCTGTTGATGTTTGCGCTGGCAGAACCTGACCTCGACCCGTTCCAAGTTACTGAATTCTTAACGGTGATCGCCGCTACTGGCCTAGAGGTTCATCTCTGTCTGAATAAAGCAGATTTGGTGCCTGCTCAACAGCAGCAAGCGTGGTGCGATCGCATCCAAGCTTGGGGATATCACCTTAGTTTAATTAGCCTGCACACCCACTACGGTCTAGATACGTTGCAGAGCTATCTTCAACAAAAGATTACCGTTGTCTCAGGGCCGTCGGGGGTAGGCAAATCTAGCCTTATCAATTACCTTGTCCCAACGGTGAATCAAACTGTTGGTCACGTTTCAGGGAAGTTAGCACGGGGCCGCCACACTACTCGCCACGTTGAGTTATTTCAACTGCCCGGTCAGGGATTTCTAGCAGATAGCCCAGGTTTTAACCGTGCAACATTAGATTGCTCACCCCATGAGTTAGCGCTCCTATTTCCAGAGGCTCAACAGCGTCTGCGTCAGGGAAGTTGCCGATATCACAATTGTTTACATCGAGATGAACCGGGTTGTGTCGTGCGGGGAGACTGGGAGCGCTACAGCTATTACCTCACTCTGTTGGACGGTGTGATTGCTCGTCAAGAGCAATTGAACCAAACCAGTGCACCTGAGTCTTCAGCAAAAGTGAAGACAAAACTAGGAGGTAAACGGTGTTATGAACCAAAGCTTGCGGCCAAGAAATATCGACGTACATCTCGTAAGGCTTCTCAACAAGCGCTGCAAAAGTTTTACCAAGATTTAGATTGAGTGATGTTGAGGGGGAATTGGCCTCAGTATCTAAGTATGGGTGATGATGTTATTGCGATCGTTTGTCAGCATCACGACGATCATGAATAGCTTTCTGAGCAGCCTCGTGTTCTGCCAGGGTGCGGCTGAAAATGTGAGTTCCGTCGTAGCGAGCCACAAAATACAGATAGTCAGTTTCTTCTGGGTATAGAGCAGCTTCTAGACTAGCGATGCCAGGGGCTGCGATTGGTGTTGGTGGCAAGCCAGGATTCAAATATGTGTTATATGGAGAGGGTGTTCGCACTTGGCTAAGGGTCAAAGGTTGGTCTGCTGTTTGGCGCACACCCAGCCCATACTCTACCGTTGGGTCAGCACCCAGGGGAATATTGCGCTTAAGGCGTTGGGTAAATACTCCTGCAATCAACGCTCGCTCTTCTGGCACTACAGCCTCTTTTTCAACGATGCTAGCTAAGGTTACCCACTCTAGCAATGACAGCTTGGTTTGGTCACGGCCCTGGTTATAGAGTGGTAGGGCAACTTGTTCAAAGCGATCAAGCATCCGGCGAATGACATCCTGAGGCGTTAAGCGTTGACTATCGATTTCATAGGTATCTGGATATAGAAAGCCCTCTAGATGTGGAATCTGTTTCGGCAACCAAGGATAGTCGGCTTGGGGAATTTGCCGTACTGCTACTAGGAACTCATCCCGACTAAAAAAACCTTGAGCCTCGAAGTAATCAGCCATTTGCACCAGAGACCAACCTTCTGGGATCGTAAATGAAAGAGTGATAACCTCACCAGCCCAAATCTTGGCAGCGATGGTCTTCATGGACTGGCTAGGAGACAATTCATAGGTGCCAGACTGAAAACCTCCGTTAGGATTCCGTAACCGCATCAACCGTGTCCAGATATTCCATGCTGTTGTTGATCGAATTAATCCTGCTGCCTTGAGATCGTCACCAATTTGCTGAGCTGAGGTACCCATGGGAATTTGGATCTGAACTGTCTTTGCTTGAGGGTCAGACGATTCAAGCACGGGCATCGTTGCCCAACTCCACCAGCGCCAACTTTGCCAACCTGAGAAGGCGATCGTTCCTGATAACAATACCAACAACAGCCAACTGAAAAGCGATTTACCAGGTTTCATGAGCAGGTTAGACCAATGAGCTAGATGCAGTCAATAAGCATAGTGACCGCGCAGACATATACTCGCTTACCCTAGAAATCAAGTTTAGAAATCAAGTTAATATAACTTCTCTTGTTATCAACGCATAACATTCAGACTGCACTTAGACTGCTGACTTGCCGATGGTTCAATTACCCTTAGCAAGGTTCAGTTAACATAGCTAACTCTCATTAGCTAGCTAATTTGGAATAGGTGTAACCAGAATAGTTGTAACCAGTTGATGCTTCCCTAAAATACCTGATGCTGAATGACTATCGCTTGTTTGAAGAAAAGATGCCTATAAAATGACTGACTAAGCATGAATGCAACTTTATCTATCCTAGGTGCTTAACGGTCAAGCCACAAATTCCTAGCCAATGCACCTCATTATCACTATACGGCATTTGACCGCACTGCTAGCGGACATTTGACTAGCATTTCGTTAACCACTGCTGACTACTATCCTGCTCAGCTAAGTAGTGATTATTGATGTCACTTCCCTAATCGCACTGGTTAATGGCACTTGTAGTTGCTTGTAGTCACTTGTCGCCTAGCTAGTCTTTAGCTGTACCGAATGTCAGCCTTGCTAACGGAAGACGCTCTAGCAAAAAGGCAGCACAGGATCGCTCAGACTGCTACTCACAGCATCAAATTCTTCGGCATTGGTTCTGATGTAAGTTCCTAATCTTCATCTAGGTCATCAAAGAGATGGGCTTCTATTATGTCAGAGAGCATAGGTTCAATACGCTCATGTTCTTCTGGCGACAATAACTGGGGTTTGCCGTCAGCGCCTAAACGGGCTGGAATGAAGAAGGGATCAAGGGGAGTGCAAATGCCATATTCTTGGTCTTCAACATAAAAGTTGGCCAATAGCTGCACCCGACTACCCATATCTTCTGTGTCTTCTGCATCTACATCATCTTCATCGTCATCTGGATCGGGCAAGTCTCCCTCTACTGTGAGGATAGCTGCAGTGCGTTTTAGAATCAGATTCTGTTCCTCTAAAACGGCTTTCGCGATCGGAAATAGCCGATCAATGTCAGCATCTTCCTCAACTAAAACGGCTTCCTCATCGTCGTCGTCTCCTGTCCATTGAATGAATTCAACAGGATAATCGACTGGCAGCAACAAGAGATAAGTTTCATTATCGATATCTATTTCCTGTTCGACATAGCATTCTAGTGAGCGTCCGGCAGAATCGCTCAAGGTGATAGTTGGAACATTGTCCTCTTCATAATCTTCCATGTTCTCGTAATTCGATGTGCTCATGCGTTGCTTTCCCTTCACATTTGCCCCCCATACTCTCATGATTTTGCTGTTGTGGATCATGTGAGCTAAGTGATCAATTCTGCGTCCACGATCGGGTTGAGTGGCATGGTTGTAGCCAGTGTTACGTTCGCCAGCCACATTAATCCAGTAAGCTACAGCTAACTTTGCACAATTAAAGCTGCGCAAGTGACCATATCAAGCTGTGCTTAAGCAGGTAACACTAGCCTTAGTTGCAATTTTTTCTAGGTGGAATTCAGTGAGATTACGGAGGCGACCCTATGTCTGACATGGCATTTGGCAGCAATAACCCATTGCACCGTGTAGTAATAGTTGGTGGTGGCTTTGGTGGACTCTATGCTGCCCAATTCTTAAAGCGAACCAATGTTCACATCACTCTGATTGACAGACGCAATTTTCACCTGTTTCAGCCGTTGCTTTATCAGGTTGCTACAGGTACGCTTTCCCCCGCAGATATTGCGTCACCATTGCGGGCAATTCTAAACAATAACCCTAACGCTAACGTGGTTTTAGGTGAAGTTTTGGATGTTGACCCGACCCAAAAGGTTGTGATTCTCAGTGATGCCATTATTCCTTACGATACGCTGGTGCTGGCTACTGGCGTTAGTCATCATTATTTCGGCAATGATCACTGGGCATCGATAGCACCTGGGCTAAAGACCGTTGAGGATGCGCTGGAGATTCGCCGTCGCATTTTTCTAGCATTTGAGGCTGCCGAGCGTGAACCTGATCCAGACAAACGCCGAGCGTGGATGACATTTGTGATTGTAGGGGGTGGCCCAACGGGTGTAGAACTGGCAGGTGCGATCGCAGAACTGGCAGGTAATGTGCTCAAGAAAGATTTTCGTGCCATCGATACGACTAAGAGCACTATTTTGCTGTTGGAGGGTATGGATCGCGTGTTGCCTCCCTATCCGCCTGAGCTTTCTGCCGAGGCAGAGGCATCGCTAACCCACTTGGGGGTGACAGTCCGCACCAAGACTATGGTTACGGACATTGCCAATAATGTGGTGACGGTCAAGCAGGGAGACACTCTTGAACAGATTCGTGCCCGTACAATTCTTTGGGCAGCCGGGGTAAAGGCATCATCCTTGGGGCGGGTATTAGCTCAGCGAACAGGGGTAGAACTTGATCGAGCAGGGCGGGTGATTGTCAATCCGGATTTATCGGTACCCAACTATCCAGACATTTTCGTGATTGGCGATTTAGCTCACTATGCCCACCAGACGGGCAAGCCTCTTCCTGGTGTTGCTCCTGTAGCAATGCAACAAGGTGAGTATGTGGCGAAATTGATCAATCGTCGCCTTGTAGGAGACACATTGCCACCGTTTAAGTATCGCGATTTGGGCAACTTGGCAGTCATTGGGCGCAACAAGGCTGTTGTGGATTTAGGATTTGTTAAGTTTTCAGGGCCGCTAGCTTGGTTAGCGTGGGTATTTGTTCACATTTACTTCCTGATTGAGTTTGATAATAAGCTTATCGTGATGACTCAGTGGGCATGGAATTACTTTACTCGCAACACAGGGGCACGGCTGATTACCGGGGAAGGTACATTACCCTTGGTGGAACCTAGCACGACCGATTGTTCTGTGTCTGAGCGATCGCGGGTAGAGGTTTAATGGTTAGTAGCATGATGGGACTAGTAGGGCATACTAGGAAATCTTTGCTACAGCAACCCTCGGTAGCGAATGAATAGCAGTACTGCCGCCCAGGAACCCAGAGCCACCTTCACCGCCACTAGACTGTTCAAGATAGGTAGGATGCCACCACTGGCCAATGTGCCCATGTCGCCGTGGGGTAGTTCGACCCCGGCCAAGGTGATTACAGCCAGCACAATGAATACAATCACGGAGACTTTTTCTAGAGTAGCGGCGCGCCATTGACGATAAATGGTTTGCATCCACTGCGGAGAGGAGGTAATGGCAATCAGGCCGATCGCTGTGCCCCCTGCAACCCCAGCCGCAAAGCCACCACCAGGACTCAGGTGTCCGCGAATTGCTAGCTCGATGCCTACCAGCGCAGAAATCGTAGCTCCTAGCCGCGCTAGGACGATAGAACCCTGGTCGCTAAACTGGTGGACATGGCTGGTGGGCTGCTCATCAGCAAGCAAAAACTGGGCACCCATGATAGCGATCGTAAACACGATGACCTCAAAAATCGTATCGTAAAGCCGATTGCGAAAAATAATCCCCGATACGGCATTTGGCACACCACTGTCTTGGACGATCGCATCAACGATCGCGGTATCTGATAATGCCACTACAGGATTCACGATCAGCAGCATTTTGAGATAAAACACCAGTCCAGCAATAACATAAACCCATCTCATGGCTGCACCTCCACAGGTTTAGGTAATTCTAAGCTTGCAGGATGTTGATAGACCAAGCAGGTCAAGGACGAGCCTAGCTCTGCCTGGAGAATTGCGTAGAGGCGGCACAAGCGTACAGTTATGGTAGATGAGGGTTTTAATCCAGTGGATGGCTGTGTTAAGCCGTTCGTAATTGATAACTCTACAGTGGATGAGCCTGCGGTCAGTGCGTAGGGCTGGGTAGCGCCAAGTTCGGGGGCATGGGGGTGCGATCGTTGCCAAATTGCGTGAACATCCTTAGCCATTAATGCTTGGTGCAACTGGACTGCATCTGGATAGGGAACGACTTCAACACGCATATGGCGCTTGTCAAAAATTGCTTTCAGGCTATCTAGTAGCTGTGACCGCGGATCTGTGCCGTTCGTGACTTCTTGGTCAACCAGATCACTCTTCAGCATACCTAAGCGGATCACAAGGGACGATCGTACCGCTACGGCATAGAGCATGACCGACAACAATGTTCCCACTAGTGCCTCTGTCAGAGCCACATCAGCCGCCCCAAGAACGGTATACACAAGCACAGAAATTGCCCCTAGAATGCCTCGAATGACCAGAGCATGGTAGGGATTTGCCTGAAAAACTAGCATGGATGCTGTCAAGGGCAACAAAGCGGCAATCAGGTATACGTAGCTGTCTGTCACGATTCTTCCTCCAGTATGTGTGCATCGGGCATTGGTGCATCGAGTTCATCGGGAGGTGATGGACGGCTAACACAGTAGGCCAACACATACCCCAACATCGTGTTCCAGAGGGCTAGGGAAAAAATGGCTAAGAGCAACAGGGGCCATTCCTGCGATCGTCGTAGCAGCAACCCGAAAACGATGCTCATAGAGCCGAGGGTGTCACTTACAGACAAGTTGTGCAGCTTGAATAGCAATGACTTGCGAGTCGGCAGCACAGCGGTGCCCCAAAACCAGAACACTAGCCCTATGCCGATGCAACCATAACTGAGTAGATCAATCATGAGTCAGCCACCCGCTTCAAGATATGTGCTAACAGCATAAACCCAGCATTTCCGACGCTGAAGATAATCACACCAACAACGCCCAGCATCCAGTCATCTCGCATTACGGAAATTAGCAAAATCATCACGGCTGTTTTTGTGGAAACACTGGCAAGCGCCAGCATAGTTTGCCAAATGTCTTCGTCTTTCCAAGCTTCATAGAGGGGAATAAGCAGCGCCACAATCATGGCAATTAAGGCGAAATTGAGAATCATAGGCATCTCCTTAGGGCTTTCTCCGGCGCACATGGTGGACTTCATACCAACCATCGTGGTGATAGCGCAACACAATGGTCTTGGGGGTGAAGGTAATCAAGAAAATATCGAGAAAAATGAGTCCCGGCGATCGCCCCAACCGTGCCCGTTCACAGACGACTACTTCTTGGTCGTGGGGG
>JANWZG010000188.1 GCA_025054735.1 Cyanobacteriota bacterium
CGGGGCCTCGTTTTGGTCGTGGATTTTTGGGTGTGTGCTAAACATGTGGGATGCCCCCACCTCAGCGCCCCGCGCCGGGCTTGGGAGAGGGGTTGGGGTGAGGGCAACTGCTTCAACCTAAATTGAAGCAACTCTATCTTCCATAGCTCTAGATACCTGTTGCTCCCTATTAGGAGGGCTATGGTGCAATCTACATCGGATACGATCACTGGGCGCTGTCAGGATTTCAGCTAAGTGACGATCAATCTTGAACCCTGAACCCTGATATAACTAGGTTAGGCGCTTCTAGAATGAGAGAGGGCAAGGCATATGCAACAAACCACAGTATTTTCTCGAGACATTGCTACCATGACGGCAGCAGATGTAGAAGCACTCGCCATGCGGTTAGAGAATGATCACTACACCAGTCCGTTTGCAGCACTGGATGATTGGCACTGCCTGCGAGCGATCGCCTTTCAGCGGCCAGAACTGGTTGAACCATACCTGCACTTGCTGGATTTAGAAGCCTATGACGAATCCTGACGGGGTAGTCAGTGGTAGACGAGTGCTCATCGGCATTACAGGTGGAATTGCCGCTTATAAGCTCTGTGAGGTAATTTCTACTTTGGCGAAGGCGGGGGCTGATGTGCGAGTTGTGATGACCAGCACCGCTGAGGAATTTATTACGCCGCTGACGATCGCCACCCTCAGTCGCCGTGCAGCCTATACCGATCAGAGTTTTTGGCAGCCTACGCATGGACGACCTCTGCATATCGAGCTAGGCGAGTGGGCAGATGTCTTGATCATTGCTCCCCTCAGTGCTAATACCCTCGCCAAGTTAGCTCAGGGTATTGCTGATAATCTACTGACCAATGTAGTGCTGGCTTCTACATGTCCAGTATTGCTAGTACCAGCAATGAACAACGTCATGTGGCAACAGGCATCTGTGCAGCGCAATTGGCAGCTCTTACTGGCGGATTCTCGCTACCATGGTATTGCTCCTGAGCCAGGTGTGCTGGCTTGCACTCCGGTAGATGCTCCTGTGCCTAAGACTCCTGGACGCATGGCAGAACCCGCCACCATCCTGGCATATATTACCTCCCTGCTATATACCGTTGGTCGTCGTGATTTGCTAGGCAAGCGTCTATTGATCAGCGCGGGGGGTACCCGTGAGCATTTGGATCCAGTGCGATTTCTGGGTAACCCGGCTAGTGGCAAGATGGGGGTCGCCCTTGCCCAAGCTGCTGCCCATCGGGGGGCGATCGTAATCCTTGTCCATGCTCCACTACTAATGCCATACCCATGCTTACCAGAGTCGGTGCAGATGGTGCCAGTGCTGACGGCTGAAGAGATGCGTCATGCCTTGCTAGAGCATGTGTTGAATGTGGATTGGGTATTGATGGCGGCAGCAGTTGCCGATGTAAAGCCAGCAACCTATAGCGCGACGAAACTTGCCAAGGCCGACTTGCCGGAGCAATTGCCCCTTGTCCCTGTGCCTGATATTGTGGCAGAGTTAGCCATGTTAAAACAGCCCCATCAATGCTTAGTGGGTTTTGCTGCCCAAACAGGTGATGTTGTTACTCCAGCGAAAGATAAGCTTCTGCGCAAGGGCTTGGATGTGATAGTTGCTAATCCTATTGACCAGGCTGATAGCGGTTTTGGCAGCGATCGCAATCAAGCGATTGTGCTGGACAAAACAGGCAGACAGATTGCGATCGCCCCCTGTACCAAGCTTGAACTAGCTCACCAGATTATTGACATCGTGCAAACCCTGCAATTGTCGCCATAATCACGCCATGACTAGTTGATCGGTGAAGACAGGTTCTGAATCTAGTCTGATGATCTATGCAGTCAGATTACACCAAGACCTTATCTGGATTGACTTGTAGCTGCGTCAAAAGAGTTTCTGTTGGCTGAATTACAAGGCCGGGGTGCCCAACAGAACTAGGGGACAAATCGAGCATCGTTGCGGCTTGACTTGCGCCGGGCCACAGCAACCACCGACTACCAGTAGGCAAGGCTTCTAGGCTAGCCGCATTGGTCGTCAACCACAGCAGAGGCACATCGGTTGGTGGTTCGGTTACTAAATCTTCGCCTGCATAGGTAGAAGCCAAGGTTTCTAGGGCAGCTTGAGAACTTTGCCAGCTTGTGCGTCCGCCATTGGTTGCTAGGGTTGTCTCACTGTGCAAGAGTCCAGACCCTGCAGTCCACAGTTTCACAAGCATGGCTTGGCGCAGGGCGTAGAAATAGAGCGATGCGGCTGCAATCACAGCTTGCTCAAACTGGGCGTGATCCCAACTGGCAGCACTGTCTAGACAGATGATAATCTCTTGACCGCCGGTGAAAATTTCTAGTTCGCGTACACGCAGCGTACCATAGCGGGCACTGCTGCGCCAATGAATCAAACGGGTGGGATCACCCCAGCGATAGGGACGCAAAGCACGGGTTAATCCTTCTGTGGCCATGTGAGAGCGATGGTTGCTGCTAAACTGGGGGTTTTCATCCCGGCCCATTGCGTCAATTAACGGACATCGACTCAGGGGCAACACTGTAGGATAGACAATCGCCACCGCAGGCACCTGCCGACTGCGCCGACACCAAAATAGTCCCAACGGCGTAGCTGTCCGCAATTGCACTTCATGCCATCGATAGACTCCCCGCCGTTCTGTAGGATAGCGATAGCTCCAAAGGGCACGATCACGGGCAGGTATACGCTCTAGCACGGTTTGGGCAGGAGCACCTAACTTTTGGGGAATTAGGTCTTGCAACTGCAAGAGGGTTTTGGGTTGGTTGGTGTGATTGCTGATCTCCAGTTCAACAATCAGGGGATCGCCAACGCTGACTGGCTCGATCGGGTACCGATGGATTTTGATCCCCCGCAGCGATCGCACGGGCAAAATGGCTGAGATGACCAGCATCGCCAAAATTAGGCCACTGATAACATAAAGCCAACCCGCTAAGGTATTGGTAGCAGCCCCAAAGAAGCTGAGGGCAATGCCTGTCAGCAGGCTACCTGCATAGGCGGGGCTGACCCAGTGACGCTCTAACCAGTCAGCGATCGGGTGAGACTGTGCCATATCCAACGTGCCATATCCAAGAATGGTTGACCAAGGTTGACCAAAAAGTTCTGAATGGGTTAACCGATCATCAACGGCTAGGCTTACAATCGTCTAGCCTCTGATGTGGCCAGTACGGACACGCTAACACATCCTCTCACGATTAGTCAGGAGATTAGTCAGGAGATTAGTCAGGGGCAAGCTGCTGATCTATCCAAGCAACGACCCCATCTGCCAAGGTAGCCGCCAATTGCTGCTGGGCTTTGGGATCCATAATCCACTCGTACTCGTCGGGGTTAATCATGTAACCCAGTTCTAACAATAGACTAGGGGCGATCGTAGGACGAGTTAGGGCAAGGTTGTTCCAAAACACGCCATCGGAGGGGCGATGAAGACGCTGCACCAAGTAGTCGTGTAAAAACACGGCTAGGCTGTAGGCTTGGGGATGAAACCAAAAGACAGCAACGCCACTAGTATTGAGAGCGTCGCCATCATCGGGTAAGGCGTTGTAGTGCAGGCTAAGGGCGATCGTGGGTTGTGTTTGCTGAATCAGAGCGACACGCGCCGCCAGGCCCACATCGGTATCAGCCTCGCGAGTCATAACGACCCGCAATCCACGCTGTTCCAATTCTGCACGCAGCAGTTGAGAGATTGTCAGGGCAGCAGCCTTCTCTGGATAACCCGTTGGCCCTCTAGCGCCAATATCTGCATCACCCCCATGGCCTGGATCCAATAGGACGGTGATGTTCTGTCGATCAGGTGGATGGCGTAGGGCAAGCACCAAGGTTGTGCCTTCGTAGCGCAGGGTATAACCCCACTGTTGCCGAGGCTTGAAGCGCAATTGATAGCGCACTTGGGTGGGTGTAATTTGCTGCCAGTCTAGGCGATCGAGCAATCGATTAGGAGGGGCGTAGATGGTGTCTGTTTGGGCAACGGTATTGTGTAGCGTGATGGAAAAGAGACGATCCTCTTGAGTGATGGTGACTGGTACAGGCACTTGTAGCGGAAAGTGTACTTCCGTCCAGTCGGGAAGATCACGGGTTTTCAGACTGCGAATCAGCGATCGCGGCGGGATAGCTACATCCACAACCTGCACCTCACTGCTCCGGATCCAAGCACCATAGTCTAGGCGTAGCCAGCTTCCCTCTTGACCAGTTACCAGGGCTTGAGTTCCCTGGGGGAGGGGTGTGAGGCGAGAATAGTCTGTGCTGGGGCCAGTGCGGGCCACGCCAGCTTCAGCCGTGACGATCGCTGCCCGGAAACGATTAGGCTCTAGAATCGTCACCGTACCCGGTGCTGGTTGGGTTAGGGTTTGTCCGTTAAAGGTTAGGGTAAAGCGGGGCACCGTAGCAGCCATGGGACGATCGAACACGGTACAGCCTTGGAACAGTCCGGTCTGGGCAATGGGAGTAGGCTGATTTTGACGAGTCAGCACAGCATAATTAGGGGGCAACTCGACGCTGGCCACTTGGGGTTGTAAAGCCAACTGACGATCGCCCACCTGCACCATGACCCTACCCGTTGGAGGAGCAATGGCCTCAAAACACACCACCTCTCCTGGCAAGCGAGCGATCGCCACCGCAGGCTGAAGAGAATCTTGGGCAAACGCCAGGGATGTAGGCACCTTGGGCCTGGTGTCTAGGCGAGTAATAGTTAGGGTAATCACCTGGTTTTGATAGCGCACCTCAAAGCGATTGTCTCCTACCTTGAGGGGAAAGCTAGGGGCAAAGTGCCCAGCCGAGTTGCGAGTGATTGCTTGCCCGTTCACCGTCACTACCCCTGCGATCGGAGCTGTACCAATCAAAAAAATCTGGGCAGCCGTAGTTTGATGGTTAGCAGGTGGATAAGCTACAACTAGACCAGCTTCAGCCTGAGCAGGTCGCATCAACCCTCCCCATAGCACCAGTGGCATCATGGCAACCGACGACTTCCAACCCATAGGCAGGAACTCCCATCATCTATGCACAGCTTGTCCACAGCTATGCTGCCACAGGCTGACAAATTTGTGCTGCCAACTCAGTTTCTTGCACCAGCATGGCTTCAGCCGCTTGGGTAATGATGGAACGCACATCCCACCCAGCCTGATAGAGCTTTAGCCACTGTTGCGCTTCGTTCCCCTCTCGCAAAATCTTCTGCACAGGAGACAGAAAACAGCTAAATCCTTCTGCTTTCGCCGTTGTCCAGACTTCGGCATACAGTTCTTGCACCCAATCTCGCGCCACGATCGTCCGTCCATCTTGCCAATGGCGTAGCTCAGCATCCAGACCGTAGCGGGCAACCGCCGCCTCGTTAGCATCTGCCAGCGCTACCAACTCATCAGCACGGGTCGTAGCTGCTAGGGTACTTTGTTCCAATGGATCCAAACTGGAATCAGTCAGCAGTTGTGTCAGCCGTGCTTCCAATAGGGCTGTGACTGCCAGCAGTGCCAGAGGATCAACCATCAGGTCACAGATTCGTAATTCCAGACGATTCAGTGAGTAGGGGCGGTGGTTGCCGTTGGGGCGAACAGACGACCACAGGTGACGCACATTTTGCATCGTGCCCGCTGCAAGTTGTTCATTCGTCCAGCCAATGAAATGGGCATGGCTCTCAAACAACGGCACATGCTGCGGAGTTTTGGGAAAGACCTGCCAGCGGGTAGAGTGAGATCCAGTAGCTATGCCATCGAGGAATGGAGAGGAGGCTGATAGGGCCAAGTACAACGGAGCCTCGACACGCACTAGGCGACAGGCACGCATTAGGGTTTCTGCATCACTAATGCCAATATTGATGTGAATGCTAGCGGTGACGACTTTGGTACCGTAGGTCTGCTCGATGTAGGTATGATAAGGGTTAGCAGGATCCGATCGCTGAAAGTAGCGGGTATCTCCCAGGGACAATGTGCTACCAGGAAGGATGGTATAGGTAGGGTTTAGGTGCTGTAGATAGGTACGTAGGCGCTGTCGGGGACGCACAAGGGCACAGAGGAGGCGATCGTAGCAGGTCATCGGTGGGGTTGTATATTCCACATTGCGGCTATCAGGCTCTCGGACAAAGCCATCCAACGCAGCGACAATCTGGTCAGACAAGCCCACAATGTCACCTGCTGTTGTTCCCGTATACATTTCAACTTCAAAGCCCTTGCACAGCACAGCAACCCCTCTCTTCCCTAATGCGACATCTACATTCTGCATTACATCGTGTGCATCCTCCTACTGAACTTGATAGTTCCTAACCAGAGTGCTGAGGCCAAGTCCTTTGACTATTGACGATTGACTATATAGTCATTCCAGATTAGAAAGAGATAGCCATAGCCCCTCTGCCTCGCTTTGGGAAAGGGGTTGGGATGAAGGCAATTGTTTCCAGCTAGTTGAAATGACTCTGATATTTGTCTAGAAGGGAGTGTAGGGGACTTTATCCCCTACGAGAGGGCAGCACCTCCTTAACCCCCTCGCTCATTACTGCTCTATCACTAACCCAAGTAATGTAAGATAGCCCCACGGAGCTAGCTGGGAATATCGTCACCCCCGGTCAAAATTGGTTTGCCATCTTTCCACACAGGCTTGAGGGGAATTTTCACCCGGTGCATGGTGACATTTTTCTCACTAGCACTGCCCCCTAGCTCCAGCACCCAAACGTTGATGCCGCCCTTGCCGTCGGCGGTTTTTTCCACAGCAATCTGAAACTCTAGTTCAATCTCTCCTACCTCAAACCGCACTTGCTTGCCCTCAGAGACTAAAATTGCCTCGCTCAGTTCTTTCCGCAGTGCCTCCAGTGTTTCTCGTAACCCAATCCGTTGCATGGTCTCCATACTGGTTCTTCACCTGGTGTTGCTTTAGTTATAGCAGCAGCGAATCTGAAACGTAGCTGCTCAGGCGATAACATTGGCCCCATTCCCTAGCCCTTCCTTCTCCCAAGCAGACCATAGGGGCGCAATGGTCAGACAATAACCACAGACCGTAGGGGCGCACGGCCGTGCGCCCCTACCAACAATTTCGCATTTATTCAACAATTTCGCGTTCATCCGGTGATTTCGCATTCATCCCATGCCCCGTCATCCCTCCCTTGCCAACATCGCCCGCGTCAGGGGATGATCCGACAATGCCACCCCCTTACCCGCCACCACGCCTGTAGACAGGGGTCGATCGC
>JANWZG010000189.1 GCA_025054735.1 Cyanobacteriota bacterium
TACGCCGACCACGGCCCCGCTGCACAACTACAATTTTGCGTCCCTTGTTGATCACTACGAGTTGCCCACTGAAGGTGCCATATAACTGATAGGTTGCTGTGGGAGAGGTGAAAATAGCTACATAGTTGGAACTGCTATTGCTGCGCTGAGACTTAGTAGGGTTGACGCTAAGAATGTTGGTAGCCAATGTGTTATTGCTGGGCGTAAAGATAATGCGATCGCGCAGAATGGTTAAGGATTGGGAGGATAGCAACGATGAAATACTGGTGACTGGAATGGCAACTCGCTGTGGTTGAATGATGTTAACCACGTATTGGCGGGATGTGCCGAAGCCACTAGTTAAGTCATCATCGTTATTGCTGCTGGTATTGCTGCTGGTATTGCTGCTAGTGTTGCTGCTACCGGGGTTGTAGGTGTTGGTGAATCCGCTAACGGCTACTGTAAACCTTACGTCACCTTCAGACCTGCCCTCTAACTTATCCGATCCCTGTTCAAACTTGAACTCAGTAGGCTTACGAGCTTCCCCATTGAACCCAACTCCGTTGCCATTACCCAGGAAGAAGAGTAAACCGCGAGCTTCACCTTCAATCTTGTAGGTAGTGGAGGCACTGTTGGCTAAGATGTCATCTCGTTTGATGGAGAAGGGGCCATCGATCGCGATGTCTAGGTTGCTAGAGACAGTACCTTCGATCTTGAATTCACGCTGGCCGGGTGTGCCTACAGTCTGCACCTTGAACTTGTCCGTTGTGCCAACAAACCGAATATTGTTGCCCGCTGGGTTGAGATCGGTACCCGCTTGCGGAAACACATCCTTGCCCTCAAACTCAAACTTCACCCGACGCAATAGCTGGGCAGGATCGCCAACTTGAGGTGGATTCGAGATTGTGGCCAGAAAGGTAAGGTCAGGAGGCAGTTGAATATTGCCATTAGTGAGTCTGGCATTAAAACTACCGGCTGACAGGATCCCTTTATCGGTTTGGAAGTTGCTGGCAGAGTTACCCGTTAAGGTGACGGTAGCGTTGCCAGTGGGCAAGAATACCAGTGGTGCGGTACCGGTTTGGACTGGGCTTACCAAAGTGCCACCTAGGAGCAGTTGTGGTGTGTAGCTGTTGAGGGTGTAGTTAAGAGTCGTGGGAATGCCTTGAAAGAATACAGGCTGTCCGGCAGCAGTGAAGGCAACCCCAGCTAACACACCTTGCAAGATGCCAGAGTCACCACTGGTAGGTTGACGGCTACCTGTAATCTGAATGTTGCCCGCCGTGGGTGTAAACCGAGCAGACCCTGTGTTGCCGATCGAGGTCTCTAGGCGCAGTTGGTTAATGACAGCATCATAGAGAACCGTATTTTGTCGAGTTTGGCCCGCACTGGGCAAGAAGAATGCCGCATCGCCTGCTGCGGTACCGCCCGTGACTGATACTTGAGAGCTGGTGTTCGTGCTGGTATTAGTGCTCGTGTTGGTACTAGTATTGGTGCTTGTGTTAGTGCTCTGAGCATGGGCAACAGGGGCGATCGCCAGGGTGCCTGCCACTAAGCCTGTACAGAGCGTAGATAAGGGTAGCTTAAGCGTCATACGTTATCTCCGGGTATATCTTCGAGGATTAGGTGTGTACTAGTGTGACGATAGGTAGCGTCACCATCGTTCTGATCACAGTGCCAAACGTCTGTCACAAGGGTTGATCAACAGTGTCCTGATAATCAGCAATTGCCTGTGTAATCTGAAGTCGGTGAGTTGATGGCGAAATCCCATGTAGGATGAGTCAGGAATACCGCAACCCATGTGGCCATTGGGTTCTTTCTAGCCGTAGCACGCTAGCTATAGAACGCCAACAAAACACCAACAATTAGTGCAGATAGTGCAGAGACCAAATTAGTTCAGTCAGACGGTGCTACTGACATAATGTTCCGTCTAGAAATTAAACGTGGTTCGCACAGCTCCAATCACAATCGTGTCACTGTTGGCTGGATTGTGGCGAGGTGTAAATACTACGACCACACCAGGCGTAATACTGATATTGTCAGTCACTTGCCAGCGATAAAACGCCTCTACATGGGTTGTAGTACCGGGTTGCCCACCGGGAGCACCTGCACCACCATTGGAAACAAAGTCAGGAATATTGCGCCCAGCAGGAAGAGAACTACCGATGATTTTTGGGGGTTGCCCAACATAGATACCACCGACATTTCCCCGCCCAAACAGGTCAGGAAAATTGAGAAATGCCATCCAGTTTAGCGTTTCCACACTGCCAGACAATCCTGTAAGGGTGGAGGTGGTAAAGCCAGCCCACCCACCGACAGTAAATTGAGGACTCACTGACCATGAAATTGTGCCTCCAACCGCATTCGTGTTGATGGGCGATCGCAAATCAGCCGATTGAGAGAGCGCAACTTGGTCATCACCAACGGCTGTACCCAATCTGCCAAAGGGCGAGTAGGCGTTGATATAGTTGAGAGCAATATCAACAGTGTCGATCGGTGCCCAGTTGAACTGTGCACCCAGCACCGTCTCGTTATCTCGTGCCCCAAATAGTCCACCTCCACCAGGGCTAGCAGGCTGACTGACAGAGTAGACCCCTTGCAAGCTAAGGCTATCACTAATCTGCCAGTCAAAACCCAGACCAGCACGGCCATTTCCGATATTCAAGATAGGGTTACGCTGGGCAAACCGAGAAATTGGCCCACGACCAGCACTTTCAATCCGGTTAGCACCCCGGAACACATTCACCATATTCACCCCTTCTACACCGGCCACCAGAGCCAGATTATCGCCAATTAGGTGCCGATAGGTGAGGTCGCTAATCTGAACAGTGCCGTTGGTATCGCTGTCGTAGCTCAAGCGCACGTCATTAGTGAGCACTGGATTACCCACGTCACCATTACCAGCCACTAGACCGACTTGCAAAATGCTGCGGGGACTAAATTGTGTAAATAGGCTGAGCTGGACGTTGCTGATCAAGTTGATGTTGGTGTTGGTATCTTCAAAGCGGAAACCTGCCAAGTTAATCGTGTTGTTGGATCGTCCCTGCACACCAATAATTGCCTGTCCAAACAGTTTGGTTGTAGTGGAGAACTGTTGTGCTTCCAAAGCGGCTGTCCGCACCTCTAGCTCATCTGTGCGGTTGCGCAAGGTTGCCAGCTCTGCCAAAAACTCCTCTTGTAGACGTTGCAGAGTGGTCAGATCATCCCGACTAGCAAGATCAACACCAGCAGTGGCAATGCGTTCAGTAATGCGATCGAGGCAAGCATTCAACCCAGCCGCAAATTCATAGCGACTTATGGAGCGCTCACCTAGGAAGGTGCCACTAGGATAACCTGCTACACAGCCATATTTTTCCACCAGCGATTTCAGCGCTTGATAGGCCCAATCTGTTGGCTGCACATCAGAAAACTGCGATACCGACGTTACCTGCGCCATTGGATCTGCCGTCATCCCATAGGGAAGGCTAGAGTTACCCATGGTGTAGGCATCAATCTGGTTCAATATCTCGTTGGTGAACCAGCCTCGATCAGGGGTTTCTGGTAGCGATCGCAGTGTACTAGAGGTTTGGGCAATGACTGGCTCTAACAGTGCACCTGCCACTAACCAACCTAGCAGTGACCATCCCAAGGTTAGGAGCCAATTATGCAGTGATTTTACAGCTAATGTTTTCATACTCACACCAAAAAAAAGCCATTGTAGTGACACGGATTTTTATCCGTTGATGCAATCCCCTAGTTGTTCTGGGTAGATAGGATTGAGTTTATGGACATGCACTTGGAGCTAAAAGTACCTAGCCTGCACTAGGACGGTTATCTTCCCCTGTTCAGTCCGTAGTCCCCTGGGTAGGTCTATCTCCTCCCTTAAGGCAGACTAGTCTCATCGCCTAGGAAAATAATCCCAACCACTCAGTAACTTCCGACTCAATGAAGGTGATAGTCACTATAATGTTCCCATCTCTGGGTAACATTCCGACCTGTGAGTCACCTTTCAACGCCAAGATCCTCAGTCAGGGAAGGAATCTGAAAATTCTCGTATTGGATAATTTTGACCGTGACTCTGCTCAACTCTCTGATTGTGAGAACAATTGTGCTGCCCTCACTTCATCAATCTTTGGATGGTTAGCAATCGCCTTGATCCACAAACTTGCCTAGTCGAGGCATTGCCTCATACAATCAAGTCTTAGAGTCTTTAACCCTTGGTTTGACTGTGACTACCCACGTCTCCCCGCCCGATACTTCTACCCCTGAAACCACTAACCAAGCTGCTCCCCAGTGGTTAGAGCCATTGATTTTGCTGGGGCCAGCCGGCATCTGGCTATTGCTGCTACTGGTAATTCCCACACTGATTATCTTTGAGTTGAGCTTGGTACCGGGGATTCGTCCAGGTCAGGTTGTTAATCCATCAGGGATTCAAAATTATCTCCAGATCTTTGAACCGCTGTATTTTCGAGTCTTGCTGCGATCGCTATACTACGCGATCGGTACCACCATTGCTTGTCTGCTGCTAGGCTTTCCCGTTGCCTATTGGATTGCCCAGATGGCTCCTAAACGCTGGCGCAACTTATTATTGCTGGGCTTTGTCTTACCCTTGTGGACATCATCGCTGCTGCGTTCCTACGCTTGGATTACTATCCTTCGCCCTACAGGACTAATTAACACCATCCTTACCAGCCTGGGATTGCCTGCCCTAGACCTGCTCAACCGCGACATTTCTGTCTTCATCGGCATGACCTATAACCTGTTGCCCTACATTGTGCTGATTCTCTATGCTTCCCTCGAAAAGCTAGACAAGCGCTTACTAGAGGCTGCTGCTGACCTAGGAGCTACCAAAGTGCAGGCTTTTTTCAAGGTCACTGTGCCCCAAACCTTTACTGGCATTGCCGCTGGGTCATTTTTAGTATTCATCACCAGCTTGGGTGACTTCGTAAACCCACAGTTACTGGGTGGGCCATCGGGCATTACTTCGGCCCGACTAATTTACAATCAATTCTTGGGAGCAACTCAAAATTGGGGATTTGGCTCTGCCATGAGTATGATGCTGATTTTCATGGTAAGTATTGCCATTGCTTTGCTGATTAAGTTCAGTGGCGATGCCCTTGATGCTTAGGTAATTCTCCTGAATTTACAGCGTGGACTGTACAAAGCAATCCTTTTGCCTAGGGATGCTTGCTATGAATTATTTTTATCTTGACAATCTGCTAAATACACCTAGAGTTACTGTTGAGACTTGTTTTTACCAAAATCACGAAGTTTATCTAACATCGCAACCATTAAGTGAGGGCTGTAGGTGAGGTTTGTGTGGGGTCTCATTGCTAAAGGCCCACAGCTATCAACCTATACAATCATCGATTTTGCCCTCACCCCTGTATCTTCCTCCTAGAGAGAGGAGTTGGGGATGAGAGCAGTTCATATCTGCGTTTAGCAAGGCCAGATTTTGCCGGGTCAGTCTATAAAATTCTTCGCTAGGGATATTGCTGTGAAGATGGTTGCCATGAGTCTAATCCCCTAGCTAGCTCAACTCTGGTATTGGGTTCGCTTCAGTTACCACAGTGGGCAGGGGAATAAATTCAGTTTCCCCTGGCACAGGAGCAAAGCGACCCTCTCGCCAGTCGGCTTTGGCTTGTTGGATACGATCGACTCGACTGGAGACAAAATTCCACCATTTGTAGCGAGTACCCAACGGCTCACCACCAATGACAATACAGCGGGCATCGCTATTAGCCGAGATGGTTATAGTTTTGCCCGGTTCTAGCAGGGCAAGTCGATGTGGCGGCAGAGGGTATTGGTCGATGTGCAATTCCTCGGTGACACTGTAGACAGCGCGATCGTGGTAGTCAGCAGGCAGGGTGAACTGAGCTTGGGGTGTCAGGATGACATCTAGGTAGAGAATAGGAGAAAACACCTCAACGGGAGATGCGTGCCCATGGGATTGGCCAGCGATGAGGGTAATAGTAGCTCCATTCTCCTGCCAGATGGGAAGCGAAGTCGCAGGGTAGTGGCGAAACCAAGGGGCATCTTTTTCGTGGTGCTCAGGCAGTGCCACCCAGGTTTGAATGCCGTGGATAGTGCTGTCTGTAGCTCGATCGTGGTCTGGCGATCGCTCTGAGTGCACAATGCCCCGCCCAGCCGTCATCCAGTTGACTGCGCCGGGTTGAATCTCTTGTACAGTGCCCAAACTGTCGCGATGCAGCAATGTTCCGGCAAACAGGTAGGTTACTGTTGCTAGGTTGATGTGGGGATGAGGACGTACATCAATGCCCTTACCGGCTGGCAGTGAAGCTGGCCCTAAGTGATCAAAAAAGATAAAGGGGCCAACCAGTTGACGATCAGGATAGGGCAAACTGCGGCGGGCAACAAAGCCACCCAAGTCCTTTACTTCTGGGTCAATCAGTTGCTGAATTGTCATATTTGAATCGTCATAGTTGGTCAGATATATCTGGTCAAAATTTGGTCAAAATTCAAAGTTTGGTGCTGCGGCACAGCGGAACTTCTCAATAACTTGAGAATCTTCACATATATCAGGCCAAGTGATAGTATCTGAAGGATTTAGAAAAGCTTAAGGTTTAAGAATTATCTGGAAACGTTCGGATCCTTACATATTTCCTTACATGTTTAGAGGAGGACGCTGGAGTGAGCGAGGGCACGTTACAGAATCAGGCTGCGGTTAAGCCGATTCGGGTCGGGGTGATTGGTGTGGGCAACATGGGTCAGCATCATACCAGGGTGTTGAGCATGTTGAAAGATGTGGAGTTGGTGGGCATATCAGATATCAACGTCGATCGCGGCCTAGATACAGCCGGTAAGTATCGGGTGCGATTTTTTGAAAGCTATCATGATCTGCTGAAGCACGTTGATGCGGTGTGCATTGCGGTGCCCACACGACTGCACCATGCCGTGGGCATGACCTGTCTGCGAGAAGGTGTCCATGTGTTGATTGAGAAGCCGATCGCCGCTAGCATCGCCGAAGCTGAGTCCTTAGTTAATGCAGCGGCTGAGCACCAGTGCATTCTGCAAGTTGGGCATATTGAACGTTTCAATCCAGCCTTCCAAGAATTTAGTAAGGTCTTAAAAACAGAAGAACTGTTGGCGGTAGAGGCTCATCGCATGAGTCCCTCTTCCGATCGGGC
>JANWZG010000190.1 GCA_025054735.1 Cyanobacteriota bacterium
GCCAATATTATGGTTACCCTCTTTGCGCAGATAGGCATAAACTGTTGGCAGTTCGATTTGGGCACGGTCAATGCGCAGCTCAAATTCACCACGATTGGCGCGACGCAATCGCAATTGCACAGGTTTGCCCGCCTCACCACGAATCAGCTTAGAGGCTGACTCAACACTCATACCTTCAGTAGACTTACCATCGATCGCCAGCAGTTGATCTCCAGCTTGAATGCCAGCCTTAAATGCTGGAGAATCTTCAATCGGCTCTGCAACGGTTAAAATGTTGGTTTGGCGATCAACCTTTAGCCGAACCCCAATTCCCGATAACTCACCAGACGTTTGACTGCGTAAGGCGCTAAACTGTTCAGGATCCATGAACCGGGTGTAGGGGTCATCCAACGTAGCTAATGCGGCTGCAATTGCCTCATAGGCCTGTTCCTTGGAAGTATAGTCCCGACTAAGTAGTTGCTGTCGCGTTGCTTGCCAGTCCACTCGGTTAAAGGTTCCATCCACATAGTCACGATTGACTATTTGCCATGCCTCGTCCACAATTACCTTTGGGCTATCTCGCAGGTCAGCTAAAGCCGATCGCTGCAAGCTAGGCACAGCCAATACAGTCATAGCAGACATCAACAGTATCCCCGTTAACCGACGAATATAGTGGGGATGGCGATGGCAAGATAATTGATTCATGGACAGTAGCTCAACAATGAAATGATAATGACGATGGTGATACTGGGGTGAAGAAGGAGCGACGTAGCGGGGCAGAAACCCTGATTCAGGCTGAATGAAGTTAACTTGACTAGCGTGCTGCTTGCATCCACAAACAACAACTAGGAACGATGACTAGTGCCTATAGGTTTGTTCTAGGATAACAGCCTGACCTTGGCGATGGCAGCAATTTATGACAGTTTAACGATTGTTCGCTTGAAACGGGTAAGCTCTCAATATTTAGCAATGCTTTTATTGAACAATGCCTCAGTATGTAATCATTTTGGGTTAACTATTAATCCCGACAATCATGGCTAAGACACACGTAAAATCAGCATTCCCTAGTTTTCAGATTGCCTTGGGGCTACTGTTGCTTTTGTCATTAGCCTTACGATTTTGGGGACTTGGGCGCTTTAACATGCTGGTGTTTGACGAGGTGTATTACGCTAAGTTTGCCAATAATTACCTAACCCAAACTCCCTTCTTTGATGGGCATCCCCCCTTAAGTAAGTACTTAATTGCCATCGGCATCTGGATTGGGAATCGGTTACCGATCGGGCAAGATACCGTCAACACCCTAACTGGTTCAACCCTTTCAACCTTTAGTTATCGATGGCTGAATGCACTGCTAGGATCACTCATCCCGTTAGTCGTGGCCGGTATTGCCTACCAAATTAGCTATCGCCGCAGTTTTGCCTTGCTAGCAGGGTACTTCACGGCCCTAGACGGGTTATTGTTAGTGGAGTCGCGCTACGCCCTTAACAATGTCCACCTCTTATTATTTGGGTTACTAGGGCATTGGTGCTTACTATTAGCAGTTAATCCTCGCGTTCATCAGCAACTTCCTTGGTTGATACTATCGGGCATCAACTTTGGCTGCTCGATCGCCATCAAATGGAATGGACTGTGGTTTTTATTAGGAGTCTATGCCATCTGGGCGATCGCTTGGATAGTGCGATTTTTTCAGCATCGCCGACCTCGCCATCTGTCTGTGGCTGACCAGCTATCATCAGCATCAACTCTATCGGTGGCTGATCGTCTTACCCAACTGTCGCTGCCCAAGGTGATGATTTTTCTGGGCGTTCTCCCCGTTGTCATCTATAGCCTACTGTGGATTCCACATCTGACCCTGAGTCCAGACTACAACTTTGTGGAGGTACACCAACAGATTCTCAGCTATCACCAGCGAATTGGTGGCATGACTCCCTATGCTGATCCCAATTGCACACCTTGGCACAAAGCCTTTTTCACCAAAACACTATCTGCTCCACTCTGCATCCCCAAAATTCATCCCTATTGCTCACCATGGCTGACGTGGATTTTTATGCTGCGGCCTGTTGTCTATCTTTACGAAACAGCTCGTAACACCGCAGAACCGATACCCGTAAACCCACCGCCATCCCCTAGTGAGACTCAGGTTGTCTATGATGTTCATGCCATGGGAAATCCAATCCTATGGTGGGCTTCGTCGATCGCGATCGTGATACTCCTAGTCCAGCTAGGTCAACGTCTTTGGCGACAAGCAGTAACACGCACCCACGAGACCACCATGACCCCTCTACCAACCTCTGAGCAGCCTGTAGAAAAAGCCACTGCTCAGCAGCCTGTGCTCGAACTATGGAGCATTGGATACATGTTAGTAAATTATGCAGCCAATCTGTTGCCTTGGGTTAGGGTTAGTAGATGCGCTTTTCTGTACCACTACATGGGGGCAGGGGTATTTGCTACCTTGGCACTAGCATGGTGTTGTGATCAGTGGCTCCACGGAGATCAAGACTCGCGAATCAACACCTTGATGCTAATCGTGTTTATCATCCTAGCCTTTATATTCTGGCTACCCCTCTACCTAGGGCTACCGCTGTCCCCTGAGGCAGCACAACTTCGTCGCCTATTGCCGACTTGGTGATGACCACAAAATTCCCTGGAGTTACCGATTATGTTGACGAACGAGGAGTAGAAGCGCTGGCGTTATTATGTTGCGATCGGCTGCTGGCTGCCTCTGCCTGAAGCTGGTTACGACCATTACGAGTAATCCGTAACATTTCCACCAGCCGTTGCTCAATATCCCCAAGGGTACGATCAGCATACTCATCAGCCCCAGCTTGAATAGCATCTCGCTCGGCGATCGCCTGCCGCTGAATTTCTTGAGCCTTCTGTTGCGCTTGTCGCTCCATCCGCTCTAGCTCAGCTACCATCTGCTGCCGTGCAGCTTCGCAGTCCTGCTGAACTCGCTGCATGAGCTGACGTGCCTCCATCTCCGCTTGTTGAATAATTCCTAGTTCATCAACAAGTTGCGCTGCTCGACGTTCAGCCGCAGCAATAATATCTTGCGCATATTGCTCAGCTTGTAAGAATATCTCCTCTTTATGACGCACAATTTCCTGAGCTTCATGAAAGGCAGCCGGCAAACTCATGCGAATGAAATCTAGCTGATCTAGTAAACTCTCCTCATCCACCAGAGTTAACCGACTAAGTGGGATGTGTCGCCCATCCAAGATTAGCTCTTCCAGCTTATTAAGCTCCCGTTGAATATCCACACTGCCCATCCGTGAAGTATCAGCCGAGCTGTAGCCCGAACTTGCAGAGCTACTCTGATGGGTATTAGAGCCATTTAAGTTTGAATTGGAACTGGTTATGTCTTGGCGTAGCATTTGCATATATCCACGGCAACATGAGGAGGAACAAGATGATCAACGGATCCGCCAAACTTGGCAATCTCCTTTACAAGACTACTACTTAAAAAACTATACTCGTTAGAAGTAGACAAGAAGACAGTCTCAATTTGGTCAGAGAGAGTTTTGTTCGTGTGTGCCATCTGGAGTTCGCGCTCAAAGTCTGAAAGCACCCGCAAACCACGTAGTAGCACGCTAGCCCGACGCGCTTTAGCATAGGTAACCGCTAGCCCGTCAAAGCTATCTACTTCGACATTGGGCAGATGCTTAGTAGAGAGTCGAATTTGCTCCTTCCGCTCCTGAACACTAAACAGTGGAACCTTGTTGGGGTTTTGTAGAACCACAACAATAACCTGTTCAAAAAGTTTACATCCTCGCTCAATGATGTCAAGATGGCCAAACGTAATTGGGTCAAAGCTACCAGGATAAATTGCGATCACAATAACTTTAAGAAGGCATGACGTTATTCTGAACAGGATAATGCTGTTATCTCGGACTGTTAGTACACAAACTTCACAAAAAGTCGCAATTACATCCTGCCTCAATGTTAAGAAATGCGACATTAGTTGTTAGAATTTGTAACAAATTGAGGGTTCCTGTACGATCGCGAGGTTGATTAGGTTGCAGGTAGTGTCTGAGTGATAGCAGTCAATTAGTTACACCCTGAGTGCAAGTCACTGGTGTTGTGCTCAGTCAACACAGTAACGGCTGATACGCTGAATTGCGGCTTGAACAGTACTCTGGACAGTCTTTAAGACGGTACTAAGAACCTGTAATTTACTGTTAGCATCCCCACTCACCCTAGATTTCTCTCTTCTAGAGAGCGGGGTACTTCAACCCAGTTCTACCTGTCCCTTTTGGGAGCAGGGGGTCGTGGGATAGAGTTTGCTTCCCGCAGGATGGGCAAGCCATCTCAACAGTGTCCGAACTATTGCTGGAAGTGATCAAGGTTCTGTTGATAGCCTCCATGACGCACTACTGTGAATATAGATTTAAGGAGTCCAGTACGACGTTGACGATTCCTGCTGCTGAAAAGTAGTTGGTTTGTAGTTGAACTTGTGGAATAGTTGGCTGAGTTCACAGTTGAATGACTTTGCGCAAAGCCTTCCTCCAATGTGTTTGTGTAGAGAGCAATACTGCCTTGTGTAAGGTGCCTTTCAAGCTTGAAATGTTAGTGAAATGGCAGGATGGATACAACGTCTGGTGAATGTCCAGTGTTGGAGGCGTAAGGGTTCAACTATAGAAGATGGTAGGCTTTTTCAGCGGTCTGCATAGTGTGCTAGTGGCTTGCCTAGCAGAGTGATTAACTGTAATTCAGGCTATGGCCTGACGTTGCTAAGAGGTAGACTTCATGTGGATTTGGCATACTGAAACAACATTGATGCAGTGTTTAGCGCCATCATCCACTTTGGAAATAGTTCAACAAGACGGCCAGTTGTATGTCATGGCTCAAGGGGAGATTGCAACACTGCAATCATTTGGAACAACGTCAGAATCATTGGGCGGGTTACTCAGCCGGGTCGATCGCTGGCTAGATGATTGTCAGTTATCGGCTGCGGGCATTATGGGCTTTGAGAGTAGTGCAGTGCTGAGTCAACCTGTGAGATGGCTTGCAGGTCATGGGGAATTGGTTGAGTGTTGGAGTGGCAGGCAGATTTTGGTTGCTTTGCAAGCTGGCAAGACTGAAAATTTGTCGCGAGATTGTCTGACAAAACCTGCAGTATCAAGGCATTCTAGCCGTAATCGCCTGTTGGTTGATGACGCTTTGGTTGATAGAGTAGCCAGGTTAGTTGCTCAAGGGCTAGATTTGCGGCGGCAGTTAGCTGATGATCATCTGGTGATTGCGGCAGTGATACCAGTAGTGATGCGGGCATCGCTGTTAGACGCTTGGCTCCGGGGACTCAACAGTCGGTTTACACGAGGTTTTTTTATGGAGACCGATCGCTGGGAACTGGCCAGTTGTACGCCAGAGCGGTTTGTAGCTATGCGTGATTGCCAACTAGAGGTGCAATTACTGGCGGGCACCTTTCGAGAAGGCACAACGTTGCTAGAAAAAAATCGTCTCATCAGTGAACATCAGGCAGCTCGCCGTGCCTTACGTAACCTTGTAGAGCGAGTGTGTTTGCAGGAAGATGGGATGTTTGGCGGCATTAACTTGACCATTGATTGTGATGTCGTTGGGTTTGGAGCCATTAAGCACTTTCGTTCCGCCTTTACAACCTGCTACGTTAACAACACCTCCTTGCTCCGACGATTAGCCGCACTAACACCCAGCCCAGCAACTGGGTCGCAGCACTCCCACGTGCAAGCTGCAATTCGAGGTTTAGAAGGTCAGCCACGGGGCTATTATGGTGGTTGCTTCTTTTTACGAACACCTGGTTGTTTGGAAACACTGATCTCGATTCGATCAATCTTCCGGATGAGAGACCAGGATATTGCAGAGCTAGTAGCAGGGGCGGGCTTTACGGCTAGCTCAACCGTGGAGGGAGAAACGGCTGAAATCATCGTGAAAGCCATGAATTGTGCGCGATTATTGGGCTGTGAAATTCGTAGGGTTGCTACCCATTCACTGGAGAAGGCGTTGGTATCTGCACCATGAGTCTATTGGCAACGCGATTGCTAGGCAACACTGGTCTATCGGTTAGTTGTGTAGGTTTGGGCTGCACCTCCCTAGGAGGCATGTATCAAGCGATGAGTGACATAGAAGCTACACGAACTGTCTATCGCAGCTTAGAGCGTGGCTGTAATATCTTTGATACGGCTCCATTTTATGGATCAGGCAAGAGTGAGATGCACTTGGGGGCTGCCTTGGCACAGGTTCCCCGCGATCGTGTAGTCCTTGCCACTAAGGTAGGACGAGTCTTAGAACCAACGACAGGTGCCGATCGCGGTAAACCCATTTTTGTAGAACCATTGCCGTTTCGCCCTAGATTTGACTTTAGCCGTGATGGTGTGTTGCGCTCTTTTGAAGAAAGTCTAAACCGATTGCAGGTCGATCGCATCGATATACTTCACATTCATGACCCTGATGAACATTACCAACAAGCTCTAGATGAGGCATTTCCAGCCTTAGCACAACTTCGCAGTGAAGGTGCAATCCGAGCCATTAGCGCAGGTATGAAACAGTGGCAAATGCTGGTTCGTTTTGCACAAGCGGCAGATTTTGACTGCTTCCTACTAGCTGGACGCTACACTCTGTTAGACCAAAGTGCTCTGGATGAGTTTTTTCCCATTTGCCAACAGAAAACCATTGGGGTCATGCTGGGGGGCACATACAATAGCGGCATCTTAGCAACGGGAGCCATTCCTGGAGCAAAATATGAGTATGCTGATGCACCACCCGCGATTCTCGATCGAGTGCGACAGATTGAAACTATCTGCAAAACTCATGGTGTCTCGCTCAAGGCAGCCGCACTCCAGTTTCCCCTTGCTCACCCTGCTGTGAGTACGATTATTCCTGGTGCGGCCAGTCCAGCTCAAGTTGATGAAAATATTGATTTGCTCCAGCAACCTATCCCTAATGACTTTTGGACAGAATTGCAGTCAAAGGGCCTGCTACGTGAGGATGCGCCTGTACCTAGGCCAATCCTGACTTCATCCCTGCATAAGGAGTAGCTAATACAACCTCTCCAAAAGCCAGTAACATGCCCATCGTTCGTAGTAAGGACTGAAGTCCTTATTACAAACTATCCGTCCTATAG
>JANWZG010000191.1 GCA_025054735.1 Cyanobacteriota bacterium
ATCACAGCTTCGCTGAGATCACTACCTGTAACTTACTCATCATAAATTCATGGATTTGAGGGGTAATCTTAGTTAAGATGACAAGCAGGGTGTGTCTTAGCCTCTACCGCAGGCTGAGGCTGGCTAGCAGGTAGATGAATGACCTCGTAAAATTCCTGACAGCACTGTAGGACGTTGAAATAGCTAGTAGGGAACTATAGTTCAGCAAAAACACTGAGCGATAAAGGCGTTCAACGTCATGGCACAGGGGCATAGAGCAGTAGAGCTTCCTGAGGGAAACAGCTTGTCATGTTGTCATGCTCAAGCTTAAGAGAGCTAGTGAATTGGTTTGTGTAGCCTTCGATTTGGAGTGTTCACTATGGATGTAGATCAGCGAGAAGTACGTCGTGCGGCTGCGAAGGCATTTCTGGACTCCCTAGACCAATTGCAAGCCTCTCTGCAAGCAAATGATTATCAATCTTCATTGGCTAAATCTCAGGCTGCGGTTAACCAACCTATTAGTACGGTAGGGATGGATAGTAATCGATCTCCCGCTGACTCCAGAAATACTGCGGCCCAGCAGAACGCTTCAAAGTCAGCAGTTCCAGTAAGATTTACTCTGCAAGACCTAGAGATGGCGATCGCCGATATTGATAACTATATTGAGTCAAAGGCTCGACTAGGCCAGTTTTCTAACCTTGACCAGGAGACGGATTAAACCCCCGCTGACGTTGCACTTCATACAGCATTAGTGCACAAGTAACGGCCACATTGAGCGACTCCACACCAGGGCTTAAGGGGATGCGCACAGTCACATCAGCAAGGGCAGCCAAGTCGGGGGATAACCCTGCCCCTTCGTTGCCGAGAAGCACGATCGTCGGCGATCGCAAATCCACCTGCCAATAAGTCTGGGCAGCCAGGGGTAGCGTCGCTACCACCTGCATCCCCTGCTGTTGACAATGACCAACTAGGCTGCGTAGGTCATCACTAACGGCCATAGGTAACCGAAACCACTGACCAGCCGTTGCCCGCAGTACCTTAGGATGGTCTAAATCCACACTGTCTGCGCTGATCCACAAGCCTTCAACTCCTGCGGCGGCGGCAGTGCGAATCATGGTGCCCAGATTCCCAGGATCCTGAATTGTTTCTAAAACAACCCCAAGCTGGCTCACAGGTAACTGACGGGGATCATAGCTACGGCGCTGGGCAACAGCTATCACCCCATCGGGTTGCACAGTAGTGGCGATCGCCGCTAACACCTCCGGACTCACTAACTCAACTCGCTGAGCTAGCTGGCTGGCTTGGTTCCAGAGACGATCGTGCCGTTGTTGCCAAGAGACAGTTGCACACAGTACATCCAAGGGATAGCTGATTTTACAGGCTTCTGCCAGCAAATGGGTGCCTTCTAACAAAAATAAGCCCAATCGCTTGCGGTCTTGAGGACGATGTAATTTACGCAATTGCTTGACTAGTGGGTTTTTTAAGCTGGTTAGCAGACGATCGCCCTTGCCTGCTAATGGCAGAGTATGAATGATAGATGCATCACCTGACACATCAACTTCAGAGTCTGTGTCCAACCGGGATAGTGCTAAGGTGGGATCCAGGGAGTGTTGTTCCATAGGAACATAACAAATGGTCATGCTGGCTGGAGTGTTGTGCCTTCAGCCTATCGTATCCCTGTTGATTTCGCCCGTTCCTTCTAGATTTCTGTCAAAATGTAAAGCGTGTGGATTACTTCATTACTGAACCAAGTCCGAACGCCAAACGCCATTGCTCTCGGAAATTTTGATGGCTTGCACCGAGGGCACCAGGCCGTTATGGCACCTATTCTCCAGGGAACGTTTCCATCAGGGGTGCATAGAACCCTGGTCACGTTTCAGCCTCATCCGCAAGAGTTTTTTACTGGGCAGCCCCGATCACTCCTCACCCCCCTTGAGGAAAAGATAGCGCTATTGCAAACCATGGGGTTTGACCAACTGATCTTGTTGCCATTCAATCGCGAGTTGGCTGCCCTTACGCCCCCAGCCTTTGTGGATGACATTCTATCCCATCGCTTGCAGGCTAAGGTGATTAGCGTAGGGATGGATTTTTGTTTTGGCTACCAACGATCGGGCACTGCTGATGATCTGAGAACACTGGCCCAAGCTCACGGTATTGCGACCATAGTTACCCCCCTGCAACGGATCGAGGGCGATCGCATCAGTAGCTCCGCTATTCGCCAAGCCCTGCTAGAGGGTGATCCCCAACGAGCTAGGCATCTGTTAGGGCGAGCGTATCGATTAATTGGCTCTGTTGTGCAGGGGCAGCAACTGGGGAGAAGGTTGGGGTTTCCTACCGCTAATTTGCAGCTACCGCCAGAGAAATTTTTGCCCCGCCGCGGTGTTTATGCTGTTACTGTGCAAGGGGTAGATGCCCTGGGGAACCCACTACTGGCAAAGGGAGTGATGAATATTGGTTGCCGTCCTACTGTCGATGGAACTGCCCAAACAGTGGAAGTGCATTTGTTAGATTGGAGCGGGGATTTGTATGGACAAACCATTATGGTGGACTTAGATACTTTTTTGCGTCCGGAGCAACAGTTCGCTTCCTTGGAGGAACTAACCACACAGATCCAACTAGACTGCACCCATGCCCGTGCCCATTGGCAGCTATTAACCTGATAACGTAGAAAGCCTTTATGAGAGACCGAATTGAGCGCCTAATCCAGAACTTGAGCCGTACAATCGTGGGGAAGGCGGATGCTATCCAGTTGGTGACTGTAGCGTTATTAGCGGGTGGACACGCCCTGCTAGAGGATGTGCCAGGGGTGGGCAAAACCCTGCTAGCTAAATCACTGGCCAAGTCGATCGACGGCAAATTTCAACGTCTCCAGTGCACGCCCGATTTACTGCCAACGGATGTGACCGGAACTAACATCTGGAACCCCAGCACAGGGGAATTTCAATTTTTGTCGGGGCCAGTATTTGCCAATGTGCTCCTTGCTGATGAAATCAACCGGGCAACACCCCGCACCCAGTCGGCCTTGTTGGAAGTTATGGAAGAGCAGCAGGTAACCTTGGATGGTCTATCTCGTCCAGTTCCTAGTCCCTTTTTTGTGATTGCTACCCAAAACCCGATCGAATACCAAGGCACTTTCCCCCTACCCGAAGCCCAGATGGATCGCTTCCTGTTAGCGCTCTCCCTAGGTTATCCCTCGGAGCAAGAAGAGCTACAAATGTTACAGCGCCTTCAAAGTAGTGTATCCGTGGCTGAACTGCAGCCCTGTTTGTCCCTAGAGGATGTGCAGGAATTGAAACGGCTAGCCATGCAAGTCAAGGTGGAAGAATCGCTACAGCGGTACATTTTGCAACTAGTACGGGCTACCCGCGAAGATGACGAGATCACCCTAGGTGTGAGTCCTCGTGGTGCCGTTGGGTTGCATCGAGCTACTCAAGCACTAGCATTTTTAGAAGACCGTGATTACGCGATCCCCGACGATGTGAAACGCCTAGCCCCCCATGTGCTGTCTCATCGCATTATCCCTGCTAGAGGCCAACGAGCACGCTCGATCGTCGAGCGCCTTCTGCGCTCTGTCCCTATTCCATAACAGTGAGTTCCCTAAAAGTTTGGCTAGCTAAGGGTGATCGCGATTAATAACATGGCACAATCGATCGTGTCGTGTTTTGTGCTCCTGAGCTAGCCCGTTGCCATGACTCAAAATCTATCGGATACTCCACTGCAATCGCCCTCGACCAATTTGCCTCGTCTTGGTCTGTTCACAATGTTCCGTTTGGGACTGTTCCAAATGGGCTTGGGGATGATGTCTCTACTGACCTTGGGCGTACTAAATCGTGTCATGATTGCTGAGTTGGCAATCCCAGCAGTGGTTGCAGCTAGTACGATCGCGGCCCATCAGTTTATGGCTCCAGCACGAGTTTGGTTTGGGCAACTCTCAGATGCTAAGAAGTTTCTAGGGTATCATCGCACAGGGTACGTTTGGGCAGGAGCCTTGTTGTTTGTGTTAGCGGCATTTCTGGCACTGCAAGTGTCATGGCAATTGGGTAGCAGCCTGCAAGCAAATGGATGGACACTGCCTACCTACATCTGGACTGGTCTCTTGGCGGTCATCTTTGCTCTGTATGGCTTAGCACTAAGCTCTAGCTCGACCCCCTTTGCGGCTCTGCTGGTAGACGTGTCTGACGAAGACGATCGTCCTAAGCTAGTTGGCATTGTCTGGTCAATGTTGATGGTAGGGATTGTGATTGGGGCTATAGTCTTTAGTGTGCTGACCAAGCGCCTAGATGCGGATGCATCTCTCTCTGATGTGCAAACCATTGTCAATCAAGTATTTCTCATCATTCCAGGCATTGTTTTTGGGCTGGCAATTCTAGCCACCGTTGGTATTGAAGATCACTTTTCTCGCTATCGCCACCGCTCAGGTATTGCCGATCGGGAAGACAGCATCACCCTAGGCAAGGCACTGCGAGTGTTAACGGCATCTCGTCAAACTGGCCTCTTTTTCACCTTTCTGCTGGTGATGACCATCAGCCTGTTTATGCAAGAGCCTGTGCTAGAACCCTACGGCGCTAAGGTCTTTGATATGTCCCTGGGAGAAACAACTCGCCTCAACGCTTATTGGGGTATGGGTACCCTGATGGGCATCAGTTCCACTGGATTTTTTATTGTGCCTCGGTTGGGTAAACAAAACTCAGCCCGGTTAGGTTGCTTGCTCGTAGCAGCCTCTATGCTACTGATCATATTTGCAGGCACCACACAAAACGCCCGATTGTTCCAAGGTCTAGTCTTTGTCTTTGGTCTGGCCTCTGGCATCACCACTACAGGATCCATTAGCCTCATGCTAGATTTGACTGCTGCTGAAACTGCTGGCACCTTCATCGGTGCGTGGGGGCTGTCGCAGGCGATCGCACGGGGACTAGCTACCGTGATTGGCGGTGGTGTCTTGAGCTTGGGAGAACAGATCTTTCAGCAACAGACTTTGCTAGCCTATAGCACTGTGTTTGGCCTCCAAGCGATTGGTATGGTGCTGGCTGTTTGGTTTCTAAATCGTGTCAACGTCCAAGAGTTTCAGGACAATGCCCGGTCGGCGATCGCCGCTGTGTTAGAGAGCGACCTTGACTAGTTTGACACTTCACTCAGTTCAATAATGTTGCCATCGGGATCACGGGTGAACAAGGCAGCACGTCCTGATGCACTCATCTGCACAGGGCAATGATGGGCTAGGAGTTGGCGTTTGGCTGCTTCCAAATCAGTCACAGCTAAAGCAAGGTGATAATTGCGACCCCAACGCTCATCCACTAAGCGATCGGGCACTTGCTCTGCCAGGATCAGATGCAGTTGCATGTCTCCTAATTGATACCAGATGCCAGGAAACTTCAGTGGGCGATCAACAGTTGGTAAGCCCAAAATCGTGCCGTAAAAGTGTGAAGATTTTGTTAAATCAGATACAAGTATTGCTGCGTGAAGATACTGAATAATTTGCATAGTGTAACTTAAATCTCAGCCAAATAGCGGATCGATCCTAGGTGTCCACAATGATACACTAGAGGCCTGATCTAATTCAGGAACTCTAGCCCGGTAGCCCCCTGCCGGGTTTCTTTAGTGGGAATCAGCGTTTCTAGAGTCTAACAAGTTGTTCCCCAATCCTGGGGCATAATATCGCAAATGTCGTGTCCATCAATGCAACCTTTACCGTTGCTAACTTCTGCTAAACTCACAGTACAGTTGTGTTGAACCGCTAGCAAGTGAGGTATGACTGATAGGGCATGGTAGATAGCCAACAGCAACCCACCGACTGGTTGGAAGTAGGCAAGGTTGTCGGGGTGCAGGGGTTAAAGGGTGAAGTGCGTGTCTATCCCGACTCTGACTTTCCAGAAAGGTTTTTGCAGCCAGGGCTGCGTTGGTTACGCTATCCCCAGCAATCCCAGCCACAGCCTATCCAATTGCAACGAGGTCGCTACTTAGCAGGTAAGGGGTTATACGTGTTGAAGTTTGAGGGTGTTGACGATCGCACCCAGGCAGAGGCTCTGCGAGATTGTGTGCTGTTGGTGTCTGCTGACGATCGACCCCAACTTGCTGATGGTGAGTTCCACGTACCAGATTTGCTAGGATTATCGGTCATTCATCAACCATCTGGAGATGTGATTGGCACTGTGATTGATGTAATTGCAGCCGGGAATGACCTCTTAGTTGTGCAGCCGCACCTAGCTAGTGAATCCCAACCAGCCTGCAGGGACAATTTATTAATTCCGTTTGTGTTTGAGATTGTCCCCATTGTGGACTTGGAACACCAACAGATTGAAATCACACCCCCCACAGGGTTAATTCCTGGCTATTGAGGCAACAACTTGCCAACTGTCCGGTTTTCTGGCCGAAACGTTGCCTGAGCTACACGCTGAATGTCCGCAGCAGTGACAGCATCGATCGCAGCTACTTCTCGAAACAGATTGCGCCAATCCCCAGTTTTTACCTGATAGTCTAGCAACAGTTGTGCCATGCCCATATTTGAAGCCAGTGATTGCAGCAGACGTGCTCGCGCTTGGGTCTTCACCCGGTTGAGTTCTGCTAGGGTGACTGGTTCTTGCTTGAGGCGGTTCAGTTCTGCTTGCAAGGCAGTTGCCATCTGCTCGACGGTATGCCCCGGCGCTGTTAGCCCAGAAAATATGATTAGATTTGGGTATTTGTCTCCAGGAAAGCCATTGGAACCATCAATAGATAGCGCAACCTGCTGCTTTTCGACCAGATTTCGATAGAGACGAGAGGTGCGCCCATCACTGAGAATACTGGCAATTAGACCATACACTGCATCATCGGGATGGCTCATGGCTGGTCGGTGATACCCCTCGACATAGATCGGCTGTGAGGGTAAGGTCAGCGTGACTTCACGGGGTTCAGTTTGGGGTGGCTCTACGATCGTTAACTTTGGAGGACTTGGCTTTGCTGGATAGCGTCCAAAGTAGATCTGAGCAAGCTGTTGCACCCGCCGAGGATTAACATCACCCACAATGGCGATTGTTAACTGACTGGGTACGTAATAGGTTTGGAAAAAATCTTGAATATCTTGACGAGTGAGATT
>JANWZG010000192.1 GCA_025054735.1 Cyanobacteriota bacterium
AGCGACCACAAACACTTCTTGCGATTTCTCTTGCATCCAGGTCAAGAAAGAACCAAACATCCGCCGACTTAGCCCACCATCACCATCACCGCTAGCACTATTCCCCAAGCTTTTCTCAATTTCGTCAATCCACAGCACGGCAGGGGCCATTGACTCTGCTAGGGTAATAGCTTGGCGAAAGTTTTTTTCTGACTCGCCCACATACTTGTCATACAGTCGTCCAGCGTCTAGTTTTAGTAGGGGCATCTTCCAAGCTTGGGCGATCGCCTTTGCAGCTAACGACTTGCCACAGCCCTGAATCCCCACGATTAAAATGCCCTTGGGCGGGGCAAGATTAAGGGCATGAGCTTGAGGGCTAAACCCTACCCGTGCTTGGTTGAGCCATTGCTTTAACCCCCCAAAGCCACCCCAGCTTACTGTGTTTTCTTCTACGGGAAAATATTCTAGTACGCTTCCCTCTCGAATCACTTGAGCCTTGCGGTGTAGGATACGAGCAACATCATGAATACTGAGTTTACCGTCTTCTAAGGCAGCATAGGCAGTCACCTGTCGGGCTTGTTTTAGGGTCATGCCATTGAGGGCTTGCACAAGGATGGGAATCTCGGATTCCTGTAGCTCAACCTGAATTCGACCCCGATGCCGCAGGGTCTGAATCACTTCCATTACCACTGCGTGCAATTCATCTCGCCCTGGAAGCTTGATATCCACCATGACAGCATCATGGGCTAGTTCTGGTGGTAAGTTGACAGTCTCACCACTAACTACCAGGGTCGATCGGTGATGAGAAAAGTCTTGACTCACTTCTCGAAACTGACGAACTAGCACGGGGTCGTCGAGATGCTTGGCAAAGTCCTTGAGCAAGAACACTGCTTTTTGCGTCATTGCTTGGATATACTGCAACGCCTTAAGCGGATCAGCCGTATCTTCAAAGGCAGTGGGTTTGACAGAGCCAGGTGGGGCATATTCATTCGTCCACCGGGACTGGTAAGAGGCTGGCGATCGCACCAAACCCTGAGTAATGCTCCACTCAAACAGAGGCATCTGCATCTCTTGGGTGGCTGTTTGTAACAAGGTTTGCACCCGTTCTTCCTCCACAGTTTCCATCACAATGACAGGATGGAAGGACAGGATTAGGTTTTGCACTTGCTGCACACTTTTAGATAGCATCACAGGCTTCAGTCCATTACTACAGCATCTTATTGTCTAGGAGACTACTGGTGTTATGAACACTCATTGACTGCTACCCTAATCGCCGTCACTAGAGGCAGGGGTTGGCAGCTTACCTGTTAGCCAGTAGGTAGTCATCATGCCCTTGCCTTTGACAGCAATAGAGCCACGTTTCTCGAAGCTAAAGTGTTCCTTTAGTCGATCGTACACCGTATCAGTTACTTGGATTTTGCCTGCCTCACCCTGAGACTCCATGCGACTAGCCACATTGACCGTATCGCCCCAGAGGTCATAGGCAAACTTTTTCATGCCAATCACCCCGGCAATCACAGGCCCAGTGTTGATGCCAATCCGTAGTTGAAAGCTTTGCTGTTCACCATAGTGAAAGTTAGTGATAGCTTGTTGCATTGCTAAGGCGGCTTCTGCTACAGCCTGCGCATGGTCTGCACGGGGCATGGGCAAACCAGCGGCCGCCATGTAAGCATCTCCGATCGTTTTCACCTTTTCTAGACCATAGCGTTCTGCAATTTGATCAAAGGCTGAAAAGATTTCGTTGAGCAAGTCAATTAGTTGCGTCGGAGAAGTATGGGCAGACAGTTGGGTAAAGTCCACAATATCAGCGAACAACACCGTGACATCTTCAAAGTTATCGGCGATTGTCTGAGGCTTGCCCTTTAACCGTTGAGCGATTGGCTGGGGCAGAATGTTCAACAACAGACGCTCTGTTTTTTGGCGCTCTTGGCGTAGTTCCACCTCAGTTTGACGACGATCGCTAACATCCTGCACCATCCCCTCGTAGTACAACACATTGCCCTCATCATCCCGCACACAACGGACATTCTCAGCAATCCAAATGGTAGAGCCATCTTTACAATAAACCTGAGACTCAAATTCAGAAATCACGTCATATCGTTGCAAATATGCTGCTAACTCTGCCAAGCGACTTGGCTCTACATACAGTTGTTGACTAACATTGGTAACCTGTTGCATCAACTCAGATGGGGAGCCATACCCTAAAATTCTGGCTAGGGAAGGATTAGCACTAATATACTTACCGTTGGGTGTGACCTGATAAATACCTTCAACGGCGTTTTCAACAATGCTGCGATATTTAGCCTCTGCTTGTTTCAGTGCTTGCTCTGCTTGCTGTCGTTCAGCAATTTCTTGTTGCAGGCGAGCGTTTTGATGCTGCAACTCAAGTTGCTGTTGTTGCAATTGTTGCTGCAACCGCCACAGAGATAGATGACAATCAATTCGTGCAACCACTTCCTCCATTTGGAAGGGCTTGGTGATATAGTCTACGCCCCCAACCGCAAAGGACTTGACTTTGTCTAGCACCTCGTTGTAGGCGCTAACGAAGATGACTGGAATATCATGAGTAACCTCATTGGCTTTTAGAGCTTGACATACCTGATAGCCATCCATTTCGGGCATGTTGATATCTAGCAAGATTAAATCAGGCGGCGATGCATTCACTCCCATGAGGGCGATCGCGCCACTAATAGCACTCCGCACCTTATAACCTTGCTCCGTCAGCATTGTAGACAGCAGGCGCAAATTGTCTGGTGTATCATCTACTACCAAAATATCGCCTTTAACTACGGCTGGTTGGGGGTCTAACATGATGTCGTGGGGAAACTGACGATATAAGCATCGGTCACAGACAGTTCGCTGAACAGGTACAGGAACAGCCATAGGCAGTAGCGATGGGTTACTCTAGGGTTGAATCGATGGCTCGATGTACTTACTTACATTCGATTCGATCCTTTCCCTGGTTCTTCGCCGCGTAGAGAAGCTGATCCGTAATAGACACCAAAATTTCTGGTGATGACCCCGGTGTCGGGACAGTACTAAAAACACCGATACTCAATGTAACACGTTGACCTGTAGATGACTGACAATGGGGAATCTGGAGCTTACGAACGGCATCCTGAATTCCCTCAGCCACCTGTAGAGCACCCTGTAGGTTAGTGTTGGGAAGGACGATCGCAAACTCTTCTCCCCCGTAACGGGCTACCAAGTCTGCTGGACGACGCGCCAACGCTTGAATTGCTTGTGCAACTTTTTTTAGACAGGCATCCCCCTCTATATGCCCATAGGTATCGTTATACGCTTTAAAGTTGTCAATGTCACACAAAATTAAGGCAATGTCACCTTGTTCCCGCGCTAGCCTACGCCATTCATGATGCAATCGTTGATCAAAACACCGACGATTAGCTAGTAAGGTCAAATCATCTGTAAGTGTGAGTCGCTCTAGCTCTTCAGCATAGCGACGCAGTTCTTGGTTTGCTTGGGCTAGGGCAGATTCTGCTTGCAGGCGATCAGCAATCTCCTGGCGGAGGCGATCGTTCTGTTCTTGCAGTGCCCTTTGCAGCCGTCGTAGCGCCAACTGACTCTCTACCCGCGCAACTACTTCTTCCAAATGAAATGGCTTGGTAATATAGTCTACTCCCCCTGCTTTGAAGGCTCTCACCTTATCCAGTACTTCATCCAATGCGCTAATAAAAATGACTGGTATCCCTTGGGTTTTAGGATCTGCCTTCAATGCCAAACAGACATCATAGCCATTAATCTGGGGCATATTCAAATCCAGCAAGATTAAATCGGGGGGTTGAGCCTTTGCACCCATCAGCGCCATCTGTCCACTAATAGCCCCGCGCACCTTATAACCTTGCTCTGCCAGCATAGTAGAGAGCAAGTGTAAATTATCTGGTGTATCATCAACTACCAGAATATCGCCTTTGGTAGGCGGACTGAAAGCTTCTAGGAGTTTGCTGCCTTCCATTGCAGCTAGCCACCTCTCTCAATTAATAGGGTCTGGTTATCTTTACAGGGCCTGATTACCTATATACATCTAACCCCATTACCATCAGACAGCTTATCAACAGCACTGACCTGCTAAGTAGTCATGACTCTGAACTTGCTTGCTCTAAACGCACTAACCCTAACTATTCTGACGAAACTTGCGCTGTTGATAGGCGCTTGATTCTACGAGACGATATGCTCCCTTCATCCGAGCTGAAAACCTTGCCTCAACTTGGTTAACCTCGTCGGTAGGTACCGCATCCCATGCTGCTTGTGAGGCCCATCGAACGATCACAATTACATCCCTAGGTGCGGTTGGGCTGATCCATACCTCTTTACCCAAATATCCTGGATAGTTAGCTAGTGCAGTTGACCAGATGTCATCATCTGCTTGGATAAATGCCTCTCGCAGCTCAGGATCGACATCAAATTTTAGCCATTCAATCACCATAGATTTACTCGTGAGCTAAACTTACAGAGTAGCGTGAATCAGTTAGTGCACCATCTAATGCCCCTGATACAGGATTGAACCACATGGACAGCAGCGATTTACTTAAACAACTTCTTATGATTGGCATCGGGACTACGTCGCTGGTGGCAGAAAAGTTGCGGGAGGCAACGGACGAGTGGGTAAAGACTGGTAAGCTGAATCCTGATGAGGCCACTAGTTTTGTTGACATGATGATGGAGCAACTCAGGTCACAACAGGGTAATTTTGAGGCTCAACTCCAGCGCCAAATTCGTAACATCTTGCAGGATATTGGTGTGCCTCGTCAGACAGAAATTGACGAACTACGCGGTCGGATCGATCGCCTAGAGCGTCAAGTCAGAGCCATAGAGAATCGTCTTTGGCAATAGCGGTAAGTTATTGGTCATATTTGCAGGAGAGAAACCCATGAGAGAGATTTTGATCAGTCTAGGAGTGATGGTAGTTTGTTGCTTATTGTTGGTGGTTTCTCAACTACTACCAATAACCACTGCCAACGCTACACCTACTGCTGAAACACCACTAGCTCAGACCACTAAGTCGCCAACATCAGAGGAGCCAGCACCCCACCAAGCTAGCGCCACGATAACTGAGAGCCAGTCTACAACTATTATTTCTATGTCAACCCCGCAATCAGATGCTCCAAAACCAGTAGTTACCACCCCTAGTGGGCTTCAGTATATCGATCTTGTGGAAGGCACCGGAGACAGTCCTAAACCAGGACAACGAGTTAAAGTGCACTACACAGGTACGTTAGAAGATGGCAGCAAGTTTGACAGCTCTCGCGATCGCAAGCGTCCCTTTGAATTTAAGATTGGAGTCGGCCAAGTCATTCGTGGTTGGGATGAGGGAGTTGCGTCCATGAAAGTTGGCGGTCGCCGCCAGCTCATTATTCCACCAGAACTGGGATATGGTGCTCGCGGTGCAGGGGGTGTTATTCCACCTAATGCAACACTAATTTTTGATGTAGAACTGTTGCAAGTTAACTAGGGAGTCTAGTAGGTCAGCTAGTTCGCTCTAGAGCCTAGTAGCTATCAACTAGACGCAGTCGGCCCTTGCGGACACCATAGAGTAAGCGATCGATAACCTTTCGCTCTTCATCAGGAAGATTCTCTTGCAGCACAGCTGCCTTCATCGTATAGCGGTCAGTTAACGTCAATACGCCAGAACTAGTGGCATGAGCAAACAGTTCAGCCATAGTGTAGGGGAAACAATCGGTAGGTGCCATAATATCCTCAGTTGAGAATGATAAAGATTCTATGAAGATCATAGGAATGGCTACCAAGCTATGTGTCTAGTGTTTCCTCGCGAAGTTTGGATAGCAAGCATTGTTTAATGTTAAATTTTCAGCAGTTTTACGTAATGATTACGCGAATTGTATCAACTTGCTTCATTAACGGTAATCTTGGTTGATTAACAGTAACCTTGGCTGATTGGTAGTTATTAGCCAACGACCTCTACAACCATACTAGTTACCTCTGCAAGCACATCAGTGTCAGACAGACATAGCAGTGCAAGGTTAATTAGAGTGTTTGCTGTGAGAACTTAGCCACTACGAGTTTTAATGGCAGCGCTCCCTAGATGTCCCTCTGAGCACTATAGCTAGTGCCAAGGTGTCAGTCCTGTATGCAGCTTAGAGGTGTTTACATAGACATCCCAGAGAGAACTGCCCGCTCTACACGTTACTGTCTTGCCAGATTTATCAATTAGCTCACCAAGGTTTAGTCAATTGAAATGGATTGTGGGCCTTGCTTACTAGGCGATTGTTCACCGGTAGATACTGTAGATTGGCCTACCTGTCGGTCAATCCAGCTTTTCACGGGCTCATCTGCTAGGTTCAGTCGCAACAAACCTGAGGCAAATCCACCCAAGAAGGCGATCGGCTGCTTCACGAACTCGTTGAGGATTGGTGTGATTTCGCTCATAAACATACCGCCCAACTCCTGTGCATACTATCGGTAATCGATATGCTTGCTATTTTAGTACACATTAGTTAACAGTTAGCTGCTAACCGTTAGCGCTAGGAATGTTCATGACAGTTGCCAACGCAGCCAAGATGCCGCGTTCAATAAGGTTTGGGTGTAAGGATGTTGGGGGTTCTTAAAAATTTCTTGGGTAGTGCCAATTTCTACCAGTTTCCCTGCTTGCATGACTGCAATCCGATCGCAAAATGAACGCGCCACGGCTAAATCATGGGTGATAAACAGATAGGTTAGGTTAAATGTCTGCTTCAACGTTGACATCAAGTCCAACACTTGAGCCTGTACCGTTGCATCTAGCATACTCACAGGCTCATCACAGATTAGCAACTGGGGGCGCGTGATCAGAGCACGGGCAATAGCAGCCCGCTGTTGTTGCCCTCCAGATAGTTCCGATGGGTAGCGCTGGTAGAATTCGGCTGCTGGAACTAACCCTACCTGGGTCAACATATCTAACACTTGAGCCTTCGCAGTTTTGGCATCGGCCAAGTTATGAATCCGTAAGGGATCCATAATGCTCTGACCGATCGTCATTATTGG
>JANWZG010000193.1 GCA_025054735.1 Cyanobacteriota bacterium
TTTGCTGCCCCCACGTGGGGCACTCTAAATAACCCTTCCTTAGCCATGATGGCTACCGGACGACCCACACAAGTGGCCAAACGCGGTGGGTAAACGTCACTCGCATGATTGCTAACAACCACGACCGGGCCACGCATAGGGACATTCTCGATACCATAGCGCCGCCCTTGAAAGTAGGTAAATAGCGTAGGCATGATGATTAGCCACTTAAAAGCATTGTAGGGTATGAGATTAAGTGGATGCTCTCGCTGCTTTGCAATAACAATGCTAGCCATAGAACTTTATGCCCATAGTTATTGTGATGCTATCCATGCCTTTAGATCCGTAAAATTGCTAATATTCTCCAACACTAGCTCAGGGCAAGTTCGCTTGACGAGGCCAGTCAAGACTTTGCCAGGGCCAATTTCGACCACACGCTCAACACCATTAGCTGCCAGATGCAGTGATATCTCTCGCCACCGCACTGGTCCCGTCATTTGGCGAGTTAACCGATCGCGCAACACGTGAGCGTCTGTGGTTGCTGTTGGTTCAACATTAGATAGCACAGGAATTTTAGCATCGTTAAATGACACTAAATCCAATACAAGCTGAAACTCGGCTGCTGCATCAGCCATGAGGGGTGAATGAAACGCACCCGACACATTGAGCGGAATTGCTTTTCGCACCTTAATCGCCGACACTACAGTATCCACGGCTTCAACCGTGCCTGAAATAACAACTTGGCCAGGGTTATTATCATTAGCTAGGATGACTCCTGGGGTTTGGTCAATTGCTGCCTCCAGCTCAGCGCGCTCAAACCCAACTAGGGCGACCATCTTGCCGTCGGATGCAGCATCCATCAACTCAGCACGACGCTTAACAAGCCGTAATCCAGACTCAAAACTAAATACCCCCGCTGCGTAAAAAGCAACGTATTCACCCAAGCTATGGCCAGCAACCCAGTTAGGCGTATAACCTTCTGTCATTAATAAGTCTACTAACAGACTTTCGATGAGATAAAGACAAGGCTGAGTATAAAACGTTTTTGCAAGGCGGTCTTCTGGCCCTTGGCAAACCTCAATGACTGACCAACCTAAAACATTAGATGCCCATTCTAATCGTTCTTTGGCAGCAGGCAACTCTAACAGGTCCATACCCATGCCAACTACCTGGGAACCCTGCCCAGGAAAAACCCACGCGGTTTTCATCACCATTCCAGTGCCCTCAGGGGCGTTAACGTCAGATCTTTGAGTGTATCAGGGCAGCTACCTCGATCGACTGATAAACTTACAAACTTAAGTCTGTTTAGGTTCTGTCAGGTTGAGTGTGCCTGTTGCCAAGATCAAAGGTGGGAATAGTACCTGTTTGGCCTTCATGGCATATTGGCCGTGGCTGAGCCTCCTAGGGAATAGACTGCTGAGAGTAGATACTCTGCCTTGCAATCCTAGGCTAGACTGGGAGCATTTTGAATCTGTACGTTAATACCAATTGGTGCGCTAGCCCAGGGAGAGACTATGACTGAAAAGCAATACGACGTGTTTGGTGTAGGAAATGCACTGGTAGATACATTAGTAACCATCGACGAGCAGTTTCTGGTAGACAACCAGATTACTAAAGGTGTAATGACGCTAGTCGATTCCCACCGCCAAGGTGAACTGTTAGCTGCCCTCAGCGACCATCACTTAGAGCTACGCTCTGGCGGTAGTGCCGCTAATACCATGGTTGCCTTGGCAAACTGTGGTGGCACTGGTTGTTACACTGGCAAAGTTGCTAACGACACTAACGGCGAATTTTACAAATTGGATATGGAAAAGGCTGGTATTTTTTTTGAAGTTGAGCCTGCCTCTGCCCACGAAGGCTACACTGGCACTTGCGTTGTGCTGACCACACCTGATGCCGATCGGACAATGCTAACGCACCTAGGTATTTCCACCACATTGTCTGCAACTGATATTGATAGCGAACGACTTCACAGGTCTCAAATTGCCTACGTTGAGGGCTACTTGTGGGATGGAGACAGCACGAAGCAAGCTTGTGTTCACACTATGGAACTGGCAAAGCAAGCAGGCATTACGACTGCCTTTACCTATAGCGATCCATTTTGCGTCAATCGCTCCCGTGATGACTTTGAGCAACTCACTCGTGATTATGTGGATATTGTCTTTTGTAACCACGAGGAAGCCGTTGCCTTTAGTGGACAGGATGACCCCGAACAAGCTATCCAGACGATCGGTAAGCTCTGTCCGACGGTGTTTATGACATGGGGCGCTAGAGGAGCCATTGTCTGTCATCAGGGCAGTCTTGCCACGGTGCCTGCGTTTCCAGTGCAACCGATTGACACCAACGGAGCAGGGGATGCCTTTGCCGCAGGTGTTCTCTATGGATTAACCCACGGCTACAGCCTCACCAAAGCGGCACGCTGGGGCAACTACATTGCCTCTCGCATGATTCTAGAAATTGGTGCCCGCCTATCTCTCAGCCTTAAGGGCCAGCAAGATAGCATCCTTCAGGGATTCAGCTAGATGCAGTGTTACTAGAGCACATGCAGCAAAATCTAACAACTCTCTACATCTATTGCTAGCTTTAAGATTGCCAAAGCAACATCAAGCAAACACTGTTAGTACCTGACAGGCAGTTTGAACCATGCTAGTAGGCTAGATGCCGAGATTATGCTCGATGTTATGACTGTGCAGTCGGTAGAAGAATTATTAGCGTTTGCAGATTTCAATTCACATAGCGTGCAAATGACGCATATAAGTGATCCCCCACGTGGTATGATGCGTAACGGTTAAGAACGATTAAGCTAACACTATTCGACAGTTTTAGAGAATTCACAACTGCAATCAGTGGTTAGATTCTGATGTTGAATGGTTGGTTAGTAACAGGTATTAGAGTTCTATGGCAGAGATTGAAGCAGTTCCGGATGTTGCCGAATCGTCAAATATCCAGACTGATTCTATGCAAGAATACTATGACCTTCAACGGCAGTTGCTCATAACTACGCTGGTGATCTTAGCCATTGTTTTTGGCTGCGTCTGGTATTTTTACTCTCTTGCGATCGCACTCAACTACCTGATTGGAGGCTGCACAGGCGCTGTCTATCTAAGAATGCTCGGTAAAAGTGTCGAACAGCTTGGTAGGCAAAGAAAGCGTCTGGGAAACACTCGATTGTTGCTACTAGTAGGGTTGATTATAGTAGCAAGTCGATGGCATCAGTTGGAAATCATTCCAATCTTTTTAGGTTTTCTGACCTATAAGCTTGCGGTGATTGCCTATGTCTTACAGACAACACTTAAGCCAAGTAGTCACTGATGTTGGCACTTCGGCTAATTGCAGCCCAAAGACTATGTTTCATCTTTTGAAGGACGCAGAGGTGACATGCTGCATTCGCTAAATGGCCTAGGTTCCCTAGTTCTTGCTGAGTTGGAAGTTGGCAAGCATTTTTACTGGGAGATTGGTAACCTCAGACTTCATGGTCAGGTGTTTCTGACCTCATGGTTTGTGATTGCCATCTTAATTATCCTTTCCATCCTAGCCACTCGCAATATTAGTCGCGTGCCAAGAGGCTTGCAGAATCTTTTGGAATACGCCCTTGATTTCATTCGAGATTTGGCAAAAACAAATATTGGGGAAAAAGAATATCGTCCTTGGGTTCCATTTGTAGGTACATTGTTCTTGTTTATTTTTCTGTGTAACTGGTCAGGCGCTCTGGTGCCTTGGCGACTGATTAAGTTACCAGAGGGTGAATTGGCAGCACCAACTAGCGACATTAATACAACAGTGGCATTAGCTCTGTTGACCTCCTTGGCGTACTTTTACGCTGGGTTTAGTCGCAAGGGGTTGGGATATTTTGGCAACTACGTCCATCCAACTCCAATTATGTTGCCATTCAAGATTCTAGAGGATTTCACCAAGCCTCTTTCTCTGAGCTTCCGTTTGTTTGGCAATATCCTGGCGGATGAGTTGGTGGTTGCGGTCTTGGTGCTGTTGGTGCCTCTGTTTGTGCCGCTTCCTGCGATGGTTCTAGGGCTATTCACTAGTGCTATTCAGGCGTTGATCTTTGCGACCTTGGCTTCTTCATACATTGGGGAAGCGGTTGAAGAGCACGAACACGGCGAAGAGCATCACGATTGACGTGATGTCGGTGAATGGGAGGTTGGTTGCCTCTCAGGTAAAGGTAAGGGTCTGACTATCGGTGCAAGCGAATCATCGATTCAGAGTTTGTTGTTGTGTACAAAAGGTAAGGAAAACTGTTATGGATCCATTAATTTCTGCTGCTTCTGTTCTAGCTGCTGCGTTGGCTGTAGGTCTGGCAGCGATCGGTCCTGGTATTGGGCAAGGTAACGCTGCTGGTCAAGCGGTGGAAGGTATTGCTCGTCAACCAGAAGCGGAGGGCAAAATTCGCGGCACCCTGTTGCTGAGTCTGGCATTCATGGAAGCCTTGACAATCTATGGTCTAGTAGTGGCTCTGGTGCTTCTGTTTGCTAACCCGTTTGCTTCATAGCGTTTTCAGGTGAGGTGAAGCATGGCCTAGACCTATCAACTTTAGTTGGTCTTCTTAGCTAGTGTCATGCTTCTATCGATAGCAAGTGGAACATTGTGTTCCCTGAATCAATTCTTCACATCGGGATTAGCAATCATGCATTGGACTTTTCTACTGGCAATTGAAGCGGCAGAGGAAGTAACCAAAGAAGGTGGTTTATTTGATTTGGATGCCACCCTGCCGTTGATGGCGTTGCAGTTCTTACTGTTAGTGGCTGTTCTCAATGTCGTTTTCTACAAACCCCTGGGCAAGGCTATCGACGATCGCAATAATTACATTCGATCCACCCAAGCCGATGCCAAGGAACGGTTAGCTAAGGCGAATGCATTGGCAAAGCAGTACGAGGCAGAACTGGCTGAAGCGCGCAAAAAGTCCCAAGCAGTTATCAACGCTGCAAAGGAAGAGGCAAGTAAGCTAGCTGCCCAAGAGTTGGCCAAAGCCCAGCAAGAAGCGCAGGCGCAGCGCGAGCAGGCACAGCGCGAGTTAGACCAGCAGAAGCAGTTAGCACTTCAAGCCCTAGAGCAGCAGGTGGAAGGGTTAAGCAATCAAATCTTGGCGAAGCTTTTGGGCACCTAGTGCCAGAGAAAATCACTGTTGGAAAAGTCGCTATTGAGTCGCTTCTGGTTTCTAGCTGGCTCTCTTTAGATTCTCAATGTCCCGCTGAGAGGTTATTGGTTGACAGTTTGGGCAATACACCATTGGTAAGGCGCAAATGAATTGGATAGATAACTTTTTTGTATTGGCAGCAGAGGTGGCAGAGAGTCACAGTGGTGGCTTTGGGCTGAACCTTAATCTCCTGGAATCAAACGTCATCAACTTGGCGATCGTGATTTCACTGCTAGTGTATTTTGGGCGTGGTTTTCTGGGAAATGTACTCTCAAAGCGACGGGCAGACATTGAGCAGGCGATTCTTGATGCTGAAAGTCGCCTGCAAGAAGCATCTGCAGCTCTAGCTGATCAACAGCAGAACTTGGCACAGGCTCAACAAGAAGCCGAGCGCATCAAGGCAGCAGCAGAAGAGCGAGCGAAAGCCACCAGAGAAGCGATTCTGCAACAGGCGCAGCGAGATATTGAGCGCATGAAAGCTATGGCTGCCCAGGAGCTTTCTTCAGAACAAGAGAAAGTCATGGTGGAATTGCGGCAGCGCGTGGTGGCACTAGCATTGCAACGAGCAGCAGAGCAGTTGCCAAGTCGTATTGACGAGTCAACTCAGCAGCGGTTGGTTGACCGTAGTATTGCAATGATTGGAGGCTAGTTATGACTACCTTGAAGGAGTCGATCGTTGAACCCTATGCCCGCGCCCTAATGTCCCTAGCTCAGGAACACGACCTCACTGAGCGTTTTGGTGAGGATGCTGCTAGCTTAATTAAGTTGCTTCAAGATTCAGATGATCTGCGTCAGTTTTTAGCAAATCCTCTAATAGACGGTGCTAGCAAGAAAGCTGTCCTGCACCAGATTGTTGGTGATCAGCTTCATCCCTATGTCAAAAACTTTCTCATGGTTCTGGTCGATCGCCGCCGAATTGGACTCCTCGATAGGATTTGCCAACAGTATCAGGCACTGCTGCGTGAGTTGAAGCAGACTGTTTTAGCAGAAGTTTATTCAGTGCGAGAATTGACGGATGCCCAGGTGCAAACCATTAAGAGCAAGGTTATGGCAATTACAGGTGCCCGTGATGTGGAGTTGTCTACAAGTTTAGACCCTAGCCTTATTGGCGGTATAGTCATCAAAATTGGTTCTCAGATTATTGACGCTAGTCTGCGCGGGCAACTGCGTCAAATTTCCCTGCGCCTGATGGCAGGTTAATAGTTTAATTTGTCCTTAACAACCCCTGAATCCCTATGCTAAGTATCAGACCTGACGAAATCAGCAGCATTATCCGGCAGCAAATTGAGCAATACGACCAAGATATCAAGGTGGCCAATGTGGGCACTGTACTTAAGGTCGGTGACGGCATTGCCCAAGTCTATGGCCTAGACAAAGTTATGGCCAGTGAACTGCTGGAGTTTGAAGATGGTACCGTTGGTATTGCACTTAACTTGGAAGAGGACAACGTGGGTGTGGTGCTGATGGGCGACGGTCGCTCTATCCAGGAAGGCAGTACGGTGAAATCGACTGGTAGGATTGCTGAAGTTCCTGTAGGAGAGGCAATGATCGGCCGAGTTGTGGATTCCCTAGCGCGGCCTATTGACGGCAAAGGAGAAATTGTTACCTCAGAAACTCGCCTGATCGAGTCTCCAGCACCAGGCATCATCGCTCGGAAGTCTGTGTACGAACCTCTTCAAACGGGCATTACTGCGATCGATGCAATGATTCCCATTGGTCGTGGTCAACGCGAACTAATCATCGGTGACCGCCAGACTGGAAAAACAGCCGTTGCTGTAGACACGATTCTTAACCAGAAGGGTGGTGACGTAATTTGTGTGTACGTAGCGATCG
>JANWZG010000194.1 GCA_025054735.1 Cyanobacteriota bacterium
ACCATCAACGGCATTGCCCCTAGCGATCCTCGTTACTTGGCAACTGCCCTTGGCCGGGGTCGAGTGCTACTGTCTGCTATCAGCAACAATCCCCAAAACTTTAACCCTGGCACACTGCGTCGGTTGTTAGGGGATGTGGATCGGGGGTCACGCCTGGTGTTCTACCAAGTGGAAAATGGCACAACGGATGCAGCTCTAGCCGCGATCGCTGCTCGACGCACTCCCCCCCGGGTTACCTTCTCCACTGCCTCTGGAGTCACGGTTGACCAACTCACTGGCACTAACCGCTTTCAGGTTGCCTTTAGCGGAGTGACCGTGACCGCAGAAACCACTACTACCACGGCTGCTTTGGGCACTAACCTGCAAACCGGCCAAGAGGGAGAGGTGATTGACCTGCGGGGTATTACTGGACAGGTGCGGGCAGAGTTCACCGTTAACCGAGAAGCCGCCTTCAACAACTTCGTTGGCTTCTACCGGGTGGATGATGCACGGGGTACGATCGGCCACCTTGCTCCTAGCACTAGCCAAGATTACATTCGGGCAGCCCTCGATCGGCTCGTTCCTGGGATTAACCTAAGTGTGGATAACCAAGGACGCGCACAGTTCACTGGGCAGTTTGCGGGTGGTTCTATCTTTGCTCCCTTCTTAATCACCAATGGCGGCACGATCGACCAAGCCCGCAATGGTACGCTCAATACTGCTGGCAACCAGGGTATTTACTTCCCCTACCTTGCTGCCAACTTCGCTGGGGCTGACCACTTCCGCATGTTGGGTGAAAACGTCTGGGGTATTGAAGACCTGCGCGGTGGTGGTGATGCTGACTACAACGACATGATCATCACAGCGCGGCTGACGGTCATCTAGTCCTAGGCTGCTGAAGGTTAAGATCCCTCTTCCTACTGGGAGAGGGATTTTGCTTGAAGGCTGCGTGAATAGGTCAGTCCTTGCTGCCGGAAGGTAGGGACTGAAGTCTTTGCGGTAAGCTGCTATGTCACTAGACCGATCCCTTGACGCAGCGGGTATCTTTGCCCGCCTCCTGACAGGGTTCAAAGGAGAGTTTCTTGCTAACGATCGCCTCCTTGATAGTCATGGCTTTTTTCTGAAGCTCATCGGGCACTGCTGCACCAAACTTGCCCAGATAGAGAATTTCCGCTTGATCAAGACCGAGGGTATAAATTTCCCCCTTTAGGGTTCCCTTGGCAGCTAGCTCAGCAATGTAGGCGATCGCCAAGTCAATGCGTTTAACGGCAGACGTAAGCACTGCCTTAGGAGCAATATCCAGTTGATCTACAGTATTGCCAAACGCCAGAATCCCCTTTTCTTGAGCTGTCTCTAATACGGCTGGAGACGCTGCATCTAACCACTGATAAATCACATCATTACCAGAGGCAATAAAGGCCAGCGCTGCCTCCTTAGCCTTTGCTGCATCATTCCAGTCGCCAGTGTAACTAGCAGTTACCTTGATGTCGGGTTTGACAGATTTTGCCCCCAGTTCAAAGCCTCGCAGTTCTTCATCAGTAGCTTGGAAGGACTGTGCCGTGAGATAGGCCATCTTGCCCGATTTGCTGAGGGTTGCCCCAATGACACCACAAATGTAGCTAGCTTGCAAGTGATCAATCCGCAAGGATGCCATATTGGCTCCCTGAACAGCGCCATTCACCCCTACGAAGAAGGTCTTCGGAAACTGAGTAGCTACCTGCTGAATAGCAGCATCAAACTGGCCGCCATGGGCAAAGACTAGGTTGTAGCCACGACGGGCAAAATCTGATAAGGCTTCAGCTTGATCAGCTTGTCCAACTTTTTCGACGTAGGCTGTTTCGCTATTTGTCTTAGTTTTTGCGGCTGTCAGCCCTTCAAAGCCCGCTTGGTTCCACGCTTTGTCTGTAATCACACCAGGTAGCACCATGGCCACCCTGAGACTGCTAGCGCTAGTGGCAGCAGGACTAGCTGTTGGGCTACTAGCCGGAGAGCCAGAACCACTGGGTTCAGAGCTGGCACAGGCTTTTAACAGCAGACTGCTACCTAGAGCAGCAGAGCCGATCGTCAAAAACTTGCGCCTACTGTAGTTCACACGCATGAAATATCCCTCGCAGTATCACGATTGTTATGCCTTACCAGGCCATTACAGCGGGTTTTATGGCCAAAAATTGTACTGCTGACTACAACCCTTTATCTCTCAGAGTTACCAGCAGAGGTGCCATAACGCTGAAGATATTGCTGCCATAGACCTGCTAGTTCTTCTGCTTGACTGCGGGCTTCATCTTGAATCTGATACATGCGGCGAGGTCTACCCCGACCTTTAACTCGTTGCCAATAGGCCGCGATCGTTCCCTGCTCTTCCAAAAATTGCAATGCTCCGTACAGAACTGTTTCCGACAAACCATAGGCAGGATATTCAGTCGTTAGGTGCTTAACCAACTTGGATCCATAGGAGTCACCCTGCAACAGCACAGACAAAATGTAGCAAACAGCCTGCTCCCTACTGAGGTAGATAGGTGGAGGAGCCTGAAAGTAGTGATAGATATCATCAAATGTCATGGTCCGACGAGCAGTCATGGCATCCATAGGCACTAAGCTTAGGGTTCGACTTCGGCAAGAAAACAGGCTATAGATCAATCTGGTAAACTCTGTTCCTGATAGGACTCATCTTTTAGACAGTTGGTCGGAAAAACGAGAGAATTAAAGTGCGAGTGCTGGTTCTTACAACAAACCCTTGGTTAATTTGTTCATCATTCACGTCAATCGGACGTATCATACTAGTGCACTAGTAACTGATAGGTTCCTTGCATTAAACGCAGAGGCAACATCACAACTTATCTAGTGCATTACTAGCTGCCATCCCATGCAAGCTGCTACAACGATTTGCAGTATCAATGTAGTACCGACCTAGTGGAAGCTAGGTTAATCTCAAACCCATAACAGTGCTTAACGGGGCCATCTAAGAGGTGCTTCCTGTTAAGCAGCTATATAGTTACTGGTATTAGTAACCACTTTCATTCTAGACATTTAATTTCTAGATTGCCGGAGATTAATACAAGTCAACCCCGCTTGTCTATCTTATGTACAACGTACACGTCATTCACTACGATGGAATGTCAGGTAACTACGCTCCACTTCTAGCCCTATGGAAACAACTGCCAGCTTGCTAGGTCACTATGCCCCTGATTTTGAATTGCCTGGAACCGATGGTGAGGTTCATCATCTAGCTCGCTATCTAGAGCGACTACAGGCCATCTGCGTAATATTTTTGGCGAATCAGTGTCCGACAGTGCACCTGTATGTCGATCGCCTAAAGCAACTACAGACAGAGTTTGCTCCTCAAGGGTTTACCTTAATTGGCATCAACACCAATGATGTCAGCCAGTCTGTTAGTGACGATTTGGAAGGGATGAAACAGTTTGTGGCGAAAACTAATCTCAATTTTCCCTATTTACGGGATGTCACCCAGGACGTAGGCCATAGTTTTGGGGTCACCGTTACCCCCCAAGCATTTCTGCTGAACCATCGCGGTGTATTGTGCTACGGTGGCGGCATTGATGATAACCCAGAGGATGCAACAGCGGTGACAACAGCGCATCTCAAAACTGCTATTCAGCAGGTGCTAGCTGGAGAGCCAGTGACCACAGCCTGGACACCTGCGATCGGTTCGCCAGTGCTATGGCGATCGTAGGGTTAGCTGGAGGTTAGTGTTGTGACCTTAACTCCAACTCCGTGGGGAATTCTTGAAACCCTGTTTCCCTACCTGCGGGTAGCTGCGGCCTACGCCAACCATATTCAATCTCGTATTGTCGCTCGTCCTGCCAAGGATGGTTATGACAACTTTTTTGGCGCAGCCCTCAGTGATGCTGACTTATCTATTCAGACCATGGTAGAGGTGGCTCTGTTGGGGACGTTTCCTGACATTCGCTTCTATGGTGAGGAACACGAGCAGTCTTACAACACGAAATATTTTCGAGCAATTGACTTGGGTGAAAAGGATGACTATCTAGTGACATTGGATCCGATCGATGGTACCCAGTCCTACCTAGATGGACATAGTAATTACCAAATTATTCTAACCGTGTTGAACCGGGATGAGTTTGAAGCGGCAATTGCGATTACCCCAGCCCAGGGTACCTATTACTATGCCTTGCGAGGTAAGGGATGTTGGCAGGGGACTCTGGACGATGGCCTGGAGTCGGCACAGCCGCTCAGGGTAGGGACGATCGGCAATACAGTATTGCTGGGTTGGGGCATGGAAGCCCTAGCACTGACTCTACAAGAGCATTACCACGTAATCGACATAGCCACATCCTATTCCACGATGGTGCAAATTCCCAATGTCAATGGCATGTTGAGCGGTGAGTTGGCTGGGGCAGTCATCCGAGCAGGCAAGTTTATTGATGGCGCTGCTATAGCATTCTTGGCCGAAGAAGCAGGGGCGATCGTCACCACCCTGACTGGAGAGCCGCCACCACCGCTATACACCTGTCAAAACTATGAGCGTCCAGGTTTGGTCATTGCTGCTTCACCCACTGTGCATGAGCATCTGCTAGCAGCCGCCCGCCAAGTTATTCCCTAAAGCTGTCTCAGAATTTTGAGGGCTTCATCTACGTGGGCTTGGAAGTTCAGTTGAGAGTCAAAGATGTGACGAACAATTCCCTCTTTGTCGATAACGTAGGTAACACGCCCTGGCAAAATCCATAGCGTTGCAGGCACACCATACTGCTTACGCACCTTGTCGCCGCTATCGCTCACCAGGATAAAGGGCAGATTGTATTTACTAGCAAACTTTTGGTGAGACTCTGGCGAGTCGCCGCTAATGCCAATTACCTCGGCACCTACTTGCTTGAACACTTCATAGCTGTCACGAAACGCACAGGACTCTGCGGTGCAGCCTGGGGTGTCATCCTTGGGGTAAAAGTAGAGCACAACAGCCTGCTTGCCTCGAAAGTCTGACAGAGAAACGGGTGCCCCGGTTTGTGAGGTCAGGGTAAAGTCTGGAGCGCGATCGCCTACTTTCACAGCACTAGTATTCGTTTGCATGGTGATTGAACATGAATGACAATTGGCGCTAGCCATTGAGCCAGCGATAGGTATTTCGATCGCCATTCTATCCTGAAGCATTACGAACTGTGAAGCAGAGTGTTCCGTGATCCAAACTCTGTGACAGGCTATATCAGTCTAAGGTATGGGATAGCCAAGGCCAAACGATAGCGTGAGTGCACAGTCCCCAAAAATTCTGGTCGTATTAAATGGTAAAGGCGGTGTGGGCAAGACTACCACAGCGGTTAACATAGCTGCTATTTTGGCGGAGCAGGCACCAACCTTGCTAGTAGACGCTGATCCCCAAGCATCGGCTACATGGTGGGTAGGGCGCAGTCCAGATGGTATGGGGTTTGACATTACCCGTGAAGCTGATCCGACCTTGCTGAGTCAGTTGCGGCAGGTATCTGGGTATGCCACGATCGTTGTTGATACACCACCCGCCCTAGGGTCAGATGCCTTAGCTGCGGTAGTTCCTGCGGCTGACTATTTACTCTTACCCACGCCGCCTGCACCCATGGACTTGACTGCCTTGATTGAAACCGTCAAACGGGCAGTGATTCCAGCAGGGGTTGCCCATCGAGTTCTACTAACCAAGGTAGATCCCCGTAGTTTGGCCGAGGCCCTAGAAGCACAAAATACTCTGATGTCATTGGGAATTCGAGCTTGTCAGGCGTTTATTCGAGCGTATAAGGCCCACGAGCGAGCATCCCTAGAAGGGTTGCCTATCATCCAGTGGCGAGGCAGCAATGGGCGAGAAGCTGAGGCGGACTATCGCCGGGTTGTCGATGAAATTCAGCAAGATTGGAGGCAGTAATGGCACGCAAACGATTAGGTGATTTGTTGCGAGAAGAGGCTCAGAAACCTTTAAGGGATTCCTCTGCTAGAGCTACGGACAACGGGCACGCTCTGTCTACCAGTGCTGAGGCAACCATTGACCCAGCGATGCCAAGCCCCCCCACTGCTGATGAGCCGAAGTCAACCAATCGTCGCCGGGGAGCGAACAAATCAACGTCAACATCTAAGGCAACGTTGTCTACCACAGTGACAACAGAGGCAACGATCGCCGAATTACAAGCCGCCCTGAAAGCAGCCCAAGACCGCGAAAATGGCTATCAACAGACGATCGCTACCCTAGAGGCCACCATTCAACGCCTGCAAGCCGACATGGCCCAACTAGACACCATCAAAGCAGCCTTGTCAGAAAGTCAAGCTGCCCAACAACAGGCTGATGAGGCGCTGGCAGCCACCAAGGCAGAATTATCGCAAACCCAGACAGCCTTAGCCCAAGCAGAAGCAGCCCTAAAAGAACTGGCAACCCTGAAGCAGGTCGTGCGCCAAGTTACTCAGCAAAACGCCGACCTAGAGCAGCGTCTCCAGCAACTCACCGCTGAGCAACCAGCCTCATCCACCCTTACTACTAGAACCTATCGGTTGCCCACTGATCAGCCTAGCCCTCGACTTTCCAATGCTGAGTTGGGCTGGGTAGATTAGGTCACTGCAACGGGTGAATGCTTCTGAAGAGGAAATCCTAACGCTTCTCGTTGCTTCAGATAGAGGATTGCCGTTTGCCGGGCAAGGTTGCGGATGCGACCAATGTAGCGAGTCCTTTCTGTAACGGCAATCACACCTCTGGCATCCAGGAGGTTAAAGGTGTGGGAGCACTTCAATACGTAGTCCAATGCTGGAGTCACTAAGCCCCGATCCACCAGTTGCTTGGCCTCCTGCTCATACAGCCCAAACAGGGTAAACAACATCTCTGGGTTAGAAGCCTCGAAGTTGTAGGTCGATTGCTCAATTTCGCCCTGGAGGTGCACATCGCCATAGGTAATCTGATCATTCCAGCGAATTGCCGTAAAAGCATTCACCTCTTGCAGGTACATGGTCAGGCGCTCCAGCCCGTAGGTGATTTCGATCGACA
>JANWZG010000195.1 GCA_025054735.1 Cyanobacteriota bacterium
TGACATGGCGTGGCAACATACAGACGACTTCGAGCATAGATTTGCTGCTTGCGCTGCCAGTTATAGGCAGTAGCATCCCTAGGAATAGGTGGTGGAATCGTCAAGTCAGGACATGAGCCGCAACCAGTGCGCCAACGATCGCACTCGAACGAATGGGCACAGTGACCACTCAGCAACCAAGCATCATGCAGCGATAAAACGATTGGACACCGTCGACTCAGCCAAGCCAATGCCCGTAGATCAAAGTACCCCCTGCCAAAACCAGAACCGTGTAAATTATGACAATGAATGATATCAGGCTGAAATTTACGCAGCAGGTGCCACGTTGCAGGTGCATGAAAATCTTCATGTCCTAGCTGGGAGCGAATTCTCCAGATAGGATCCGTAATCAGTTGCAGAGGTCTTGACAGTTTAGTGAGTAGAAGCTGTAACCTGCCCGCACCTAGCCTTTTGCCATTAAACGCTTGCAAAGATGCTCGCAACGCCATGCAAGCTTGAAACCAGGCATGATTAGGTAACACCTCAGCCATGCCTACTACAGTTGGATGATGACTATACTTTGCCGCTACAACAAAGGATGATTCATAACCTAGCTGCTGATAGCCCTGAAACAGTTGCCATGCTAGCCTAGCTGCTCCTCCTAGATTATCGATCGTGTTGATTTGCAGAATCTTCACGCCAACCACTCCCGAAGGCGACGCTCAAACTCATCCCCGTCCCAGTTTCTGACCAGAACACGTGGCAACTGGAAGCGATCGCTCTGTCGAGTAACAACACCACCAAAGTTAGAACACGCCAGTTGAAAGCCTGCTTCCTGAACCAAATCTACCGTATCTGCCGTGTAGTCAGATGGACTACCGAAGGGATAGGCGAAACTTGTCACAGGTTGCCCCACAATCTCTTCCAATCGAGCCTTGCTCTGTTGAATTTCCAAACGCTGCACTGCGATCGACTGTGCTGAAAGCGACAAATGCGACATTGTATGAGCACCTACCTCAATTAACCCACTTGCAGCTAATTGAGCAACTTCTTCAGGGTTCATCACGCGATGAGTATCTCGCCCAATAGAGCCACTACCAATCTGTTGCCAGAGTTGATGTTGTACATCTTGCCGTCGATCTGCCGACAAAGGATACACCAGTTGACACAACTGTCGGTAGGCAATCTGTCGCTCAGTTGGGCTATCTGGTGATAACACTGTCCAATGCTGATGCATTTTGTAGGAATCAATACTGTATTCAGACACTGCCCCTAAGTTTTGCTGATACTCTTCCCCATCAACAGAAAGCTGAATTATTGCTGGTAGTGTTCCAGGTCGTAGCAGAATACGATCTAAATCGTCCCACCAAAACTCTTCAGACTTACCCACAAAGCCTGCGGTTACAAATACAGTTGCAGGAACATCATGCTGCTCTAGAAGGGGCTTTGCTACATAAAAATTATCTGCATAACCATCATCAAATGTAACCACTACAGCACGTCTTGGCAAATTACCAAGTGCCATTCGTTCAACTAGCGATCGTAATGATATAACTGGGTAGCGTGAACGAATAACTTGCAAATGCTCTGCAAAGTGTTGTGGTGATACTGATAGCCATTGAGGATCAGAGCTTAGCTCCACAATTCTATGATAAAGAAGAATAACGACATGAGGTGATAAGTAGTTTCGAGTTAAATACACCCAGTGCTTGCATCGCCCTAATCCTCTGATATTCATACAGTAACTGTAGTTAAGGAACTCTAGCTAAAGTAATCGACGAACATACGCTTTACTATTCTCGAAATCCAAAAATGTTCAATTGCATATCCATCTCAGTATGGATTGCTCGCTGAATAAATGGTTGAGCAATGGGAGCATTAGCATGAAGATGCACACGAAATCCAGCATCTATTAAACAACCGAGTAGAACATGCAGCGTTTGTGGCTTACCTACGAATGAGTGATATTCTACAAATATATTTTCTACATTGCTTAACAAATCTTTACAATCTTCTATAACACAAGTTTCTGCTCCCTCAATATCAATTTTCAGAAAAGAGATTGGCCGGTCTAAATAGTCTCTTAGGCGGACAGTTTTAACTTGAATTAGTTTAGAATCTGATTGATCAGATTGATCATCGATTAAACGTCCACCATCCGCACCCTCTATAAGGAATTCCAATGTTGTTTCAGCATTCCAAACCGCTTTGGGAATAATTTCTACACTAGAAAGTTTAAAGGATCTTATATTCTTTTCCAGAACTGAAACCACATTTGGATCTGACTCAAACGCAAGCACAGAGCTTTCTGGATATAGTCGCTTGATATAAATCACGCTCATGCCAATGTTTGATCCACAATCAATCACAAAAGGCTGAGTGCCCTTTGCTGTAAATTTGTAAATCTCCCGTTCAAAAATATCTTGATACATTGACAAGCATGAAGCAGAATCTACTATATCCAATGTCTCTCCCAATAGAGTGATAGATGCAGATGTATATCGAGGAAGTTCTTGCAGTTGCCTAACCACTGAAAGATGCTGCAAACATTTCTGACGCATTGCATAGTAATTCTTACGGTAAGTTTGACTGACCCCTAACTTTAATAGGTGAGCAATATAGTTCTTCATACATAATTAGACTATTTCAATGATTCTGACATTAATTCCCTAACAGTGATTTTTCTACATCAAGATAGCCAGCATGACAAGTCTCGCTGGAGTAAATCACTCAGACGAATAATCTCATCTTGATAGCGTCGTGAGAGTTCTTTTTCAATCGCTAGAGGCATAACTGGCTTGGATCCTAACTTACAATTCAATTTCATCAATAGTGGGACATGTGAACGGATTAAATTTTGAAATCGGCCAGGCACTTTTCTCCAACAGTCATGGCGTAACCAGAACTGTAAGGATACGGATCGGGGAAGTCGGCTAACATTTTTAGCGGAAAAATCGATTTCTGATATGGGGTTAATTGATAAAAAACCACAGACATCTATGTAAAATTTTCTCGGATCTTTTACTAGATCATCAAATAAGTAAACTCCAACATTATCTTTTCCAAATATCTGAAAATAACGATTTACCTGCTCAACATACAATCCGCTATGAAAATACATATAATCCCAAAAAAATTCTGGATTATTTCGATAGAATAATGGGTCATGAAAGCGTTCAAATTCCTTTTCTAGCGCAGTAGAGAAGTCGGGTAACCATTCGTATCCCTCCATTGCCATCCAAGCGTATAACGATAGTGCACGTTTCACAGGATGCCGTAAGATGATGATAATCTTAATCATGCCTAACTCTTTGGCAATCCAGGCAGCACTTTCTGGAGCTGTCAAATAAGCTGTTGATGCTTCGCCAATCATCTGCTTACCTGCTCCGGGAGCGAACAGGCTATAGTATTGATCACGGTTAGCAAGCCCATAATTGAACACAAAGTAAGATGGTTCCTTGATAGTAGGCAAGAAAACATCAGGATGCTGCTGTAACCAGTAGCTCAGTGAAGTTGTACCAGCTTTTGCGGCACCAACAATCAAAAAATTAGGATGAATAGACTGGGCCATTCTAGTTTACTTAATTCACTATCTCCTATAAGTTCAGCTCTTAAACGCACTAAGAAATTAATTAATCTTTTTACCAACAGCAATCATCCGAGGAGGATATAGAAACTCTTCAATATGCAGAACATCGTAGCCATCCATAATAACTTGAGTTACCGATGCTTCTGAAAAGCGATAGTAGTCAGCAGGCGTTGGGCTGTAGTGGTAAGTTGGTACAGAGGAAAACCAGGTGTTTTCAGCTAAGGAAATAAGTTTATCTTCCAAGCCAAACTTACGAAGGCTCGCACCTAGCTTATACAAAATGCGCTTGAATGCTAACTTTTGCATTCCTCTAGTAAACACCGGAATGTTTACATATAGTAAACCGCCGCAGGAAAGCACTCTATGCATCTCACTGAGGGATTTCCAGAAGTAGCGATCGTTATTAAGGACTCCAGAGCAAATGACTGCATCAAACTCTGCATCTCCAAAGATGCTCATATCGTTAGCATTACACTCTAAAAGCTTGTAGCCTAATGATGCTGGAATGTACTCAGCAGGGGGGATTTCTAAGTTAATCCCAATCAACTCTTGATCAAGGGATTGCCCAGCAAAGATAGTCAACAGTGTTTGAGCTGGATCCGCGAGGGCACCGATTTCTAAAATCCGCTTCCCTGGGGGTGGAAATTTTTTGAAAATATGATTTCGGAAATGATTGTAAACAACAGGTTGCATTTAATATTGCTTACTCCTTTGTGATTCGCCAAGTTAACCGTGGTTGAATGATCCCCCACCCTGGTAAGTTACCATCAAACTGTGGATCGGTGTTGAGGATATCAAATGCCATACATCTATACGCATAATGATAGGACTCAACACGATAATGCTCTGCTCCTAAATCGATATAGTAGCGTCCTGCTGTTAATAGTTCTCCCGGAAATTGAGCAATAGCTCGATAACAACCTGCTTGATATGCTGTTTGATAAACAGCCCAGGAAAATAACACATGAATTCCCTGCTGATTTACAAGACGAATGGAGACAGAGAGTTGGCTAATAAACTTACAAGCCTCAAAAGTTATCTCTATGAAGAAGGGTAAGCGACAGTCTATTTCGGCGGCGAACTCACCTTGATGATTATAGACAGCGACTTGGCGAAGTACAACACCTTTGTTAATTTCTGGTTCTGGGAGAGCTGTGTAGGATAACTTCTCGGCTGCCTCAGCTAGATAGGTTTCAATGACTGCGTTAGGCTGACCGGACTCCAACAGTTGCCCATCTTTTAGGAGTATTACTCGTTGGCATAGTTCCAAGATAGTACTCATATTGTGGCTAACGAACAATACAGTACGTCCTTCCGTTGTAGAAACTTCTTCAATTTTACCCAAACACTTTTTTTGAAAAATGGCATCCCCTACAGCGAGGACTTCATCGACGATCAAGATTTCTGGTTCTAGGTGGGCAGCAACGGCAAAGGCGAGGCGGACGTACATGCCGGAGGAGTAGCGTTTGACGGGGGTGTCGATGTATTTCTCTACGCCAGCAAAGTCTACGATTTCGTCAAAGCGCCGATCGATCTCCCGCTTTTTCATGCCCATGATGGTGCCGTTGAGGTAGATATTTTCCCGTCCGGTGAGTTCGGGGTGAAAGCCAGCGCCGACTTCTAGCAAGGAGGCAACTCGTCCGTGAATCTCGGCATAGCCTGTAGTAGGTTCGGTGATGCGAGAGAGAATTTTCAGTAGGGTACTTTTGCCTGCGCCATTGCGTCCGATGACACCAATCACTTCACCTTGTTTGACTTCAAAGGAAACATCCTTGAGTGCCCAAACAATCTCGTCGTGAGTGGGGGGACGCAGGGTAGTGTTGAGGTACTTAAATGGGGATCCCAGGAAGTTGCTAACGGCTTGCCGCAGGGACTGGGGTGGTTTGTCCTGTACGCCAATGCGGTATTGTTTGCTCAGGTTTTCGACACGGATGGCGATGTCAGTCATGGGGGATCAAGCCACAGGCAAGCGTGATTGGTGTTGATGCTTCTAAACTATAGCAACGATCGAATCTTGCAACGGAATGGAATGAGTATGCCCTTGGCTGGCAGTGATGTTATCACACTTTGCTTACTAAACGAGGCTAAGTTGGGGCAAGTTTCGGGGCATGGCGATGCTGTATAGGTCTGGGTCAATGCCCTAGGCTAGACGCAGGTCACTCTGGTGGACTGACATGGCTGACCACAAACTTGAGGTAGCGTCCTTCGGGAAAGGCGGCAGGAACGGGATGATCGAGGGGTTGTCCGGCTTCGTGGAGAATTTGCAGGCGACGATCGCTGATAGATCCAGCACTGGCGAGCATGTCTTTGAAGGCTTCGGGGCTGACTTGGCTAGTGCAACTGGCAGAGACCAACAGACCATGAGGAGCAACACAACTAAGTGCGAGGGCATTGAGTTTGGTATAGGCGCGAATGGCAGCAAAGCGGTTTTGCTTACTCTTAGCAAAGCTAGGCGGATCCAAAATGACCATATCAAAGGTGCGCCGTTCTTGCCCATAGCGTTGGAGCAGGTCAAAACAATCGGCGGTGACAAAGGTGTGGCGATCGCCGGCCAACCCATTGAGTCGCAAGTTAGCTTCAGCTACAGCAGCTAGGTGCTTGCCAATATCCACACTGGTGACATGGCTGGCACCACCCCGCAGAGCATAGAGGGAAAATGCACCTGTGTAAGCAAAGCAGTTCAGCACGGTTTTACCTCGGCTCAGTTCCCCTACAAAGCGGCGATTTTCTCGGTGATCCAGAAACAGTCCTGTCTTTTGTCCAGCCTGGAGGTTGACCTGAAATAGCAGTCCATGTTCCTTGACCACGAGGTCAGCGGCAGGAGCCTCTCCCCACAGCAGTTGAGTCTTGCTATCTGGGGAGGAGTAGTTGTCTTCTCTAACTTCTGAGTGCTGGGTGCGCCACAAGATTCCTCGGAGGGGAGCGATCGTCCGTAGAGCATTGACGAGCCAGTCCAATAGAACGGTGGCACTTTCCATATAGGTTTGCACGACGGCAACCTCACCATAAAGATCAACCGTGATGCCGGGTAGACCGTCGCCTTCTCCGAACAGCCAGCGATAGGTCGTACAGTGCTGCTCTCGGAGGGGCGATCGCAACTCCCAGGCGGCCTGGACTCGATTGTGAAGCCAGCGGGGATCCGGTAGTTGTCGTTGGGAAAAAATCCGTAGGGCGATCGGGCCTTTGTTATCCCATAGTCCAAATCCAGACCAGTTACCACACCGCACACGTACCCACTCACCTGTAGTAAAGTGTACATCAGCAGGTAATTTGTCTCGATAAATCCAGGGATGTCCTTGGGCTAAACGCTCCTTGAGTTGGGGAGGGACGGTGATGGCAGGCAGCTTTGCCATGGATAGTTAGGG
>JANWZG010000196.1 GCA_025054735.1 Cyanobacteriota bacterium
CTGCATGTCGCCATACTCGATGCCATTGTGCACCATCTTGACATAGTGACCGGCACCACCAGGGCCAATGTAAGTGACACAGGGGCCATCATCAACTTGGGCTGCAATCTTGGTCAAGATTGGTTCTAAAGCGTCATAGGCAGCTCTGGTGCCCCCCGGCATCAAACTAGGGCCATTCAGTGCGCCTTCCTCGCCACCACTGACTCCCATGCCAATGAAGGTAAATTTTGCAGCTTCAAGTTCCTTAGCCCGCCGCTCTGTGTCGTGGAACAAAGAGTTGCCACCATCAATAATGACATCACCCTCGTCTAGCAAGGGCTTGAGCTGCTCGATGACATTATCAACAGGTGCGCCTGCTTTGACCATAATCAAAATGCGGCGAGGCCGTTCTAAAGACTGGACAAACTCTTCTATGGTGTAAGCGGCAAAAACATTCTTACCCACGGCTCGTTCTGCCATGAAGGCATCGGTTTTTTCCCGACTGCGGTTATAGACAGAAATGGGAAATCCATTCCGTTCCACATTCAGCGCTAGGTTTTCACCCATGACCGCTAGTCCAATTACCCCAAAGCTTTGTGTTGACATAAGCTCTCCCTCAACCTTGCTCAGACTTCATTTGCCACCACATTACGTCAACTTTTCTAGGAGGCTCTCTGACCGACAGATTTTCTTTATGCTCACTCAGTTCAGAAATGGTCTATGCTTAGCAATTTTCCGGTATTTACGCAAAATGGTGGCATCAACTCTTGTTAGAAACTCTCTTCCCAGTCCCGCTGAAGTCTCCTCCCAGTTCCGCTGAAGTCTCTTCCCAGTTCCGCTGAAGGAATGTTAGATAGGCTGTAAGAGACGGAATGTTAGATGGACTATTAAGTAAGAGAGAAGTAGCAGCAAGTAAAGCATAGAGCAAGGGTGTATAGCTACAGAAAATGTCAGAGAAAAAAGATAGGAATATTCCTAGACAAGTTGCACAAGGTTAGGTTATATTGTGTAACTGCCGCCAAAAGTTCTAACGCATTCCTTCATTCTGAAGTTGTGCACGGTTATCTCTGGCAGTTTATAGTTAGTGATTTGTGACTAGCTAGTTTACGGATACTGGGTTGGGCTTGCGATCGCGCTGCGGTTGCGTTGGCAAGCTGCTTAAGTCCTTGTTCAGAGTAGTGGCAGCTTAAACACTTCGAGTTCACGAGGTACTATTGTTGACGTTCATTCAGTTCGTCACCTTTAGATTCCAAGATCGGTGTCTAAGCAGGAATACCTGAAGTATTTAAACATGCTCCAGGTTCCTAGTTGAGGCTTTGGTAAGCGGAATCTGGAGGTTTAATTTAGCGAAGAGGAGTCTCAGCCTTGTAGCAAGGTTGACCCCATAGTTACTGCTGATGTGCTTGGTAATGCCAAGTAGCGTTGGTGTTTGCTCTGGGGTGATGCTTTGGCCAGATGCGCTCGACAATGTTAGGTGTCGGTGTATTTGGCGACTGTAGTGGCGTGTAAGCAAAGGAGACAGACGATCGTGCCCATGGGAATTTTAGGCACCAAGCTTGGCATGACCCAAATCTTTGAGGAGGGAAATGCAGTTCCTGTTACGGTTATTCAGGCAGGGCCTTGTACTGTAACGCAGATTAAGACGACCCAGACAGATGGCTACTCTGCGGTTCAGGTTGGCTATGGTGATGTTAGGGAGAAAGCATTAAACAAGCCAAAGTTAGGACATTTAGCGAGATCTGGGGCCAGCCCAGTTCGTCATCTACAGGAGTATCGACTAGACAATGTGGGTGATTACCAGCTTGGGCAGCAGATCACGGCTGATATTTTCACTCAGGGCGAGCTAGTTGATGTGGTGGGCACGAGCATTGGTCGTGGGTTTGCGGGTTACCAGAAGCGCCATAATTTTGGTCGCGGGCCAATGGCCCATGGTTCCAAGAACCATCGGTTGCCTGGTTCTACGGGAGCTGGTACTACACCAGGTCGAGTCTATCCTGGTAAGCGGATGGCAGGTCGGTTGGGGGGCGGTCGGGTCACTGTTCGTCGTCTGAGGGTGGTCAAGGTAGATGCTGAGCGTAATCTTGTTTTGGTCAAGGGTGCCGTTCCAGGTAAGCCCGGTGCGCTGGTGAGTATTGTGCCTACTAAGTACGTGGGCAAGCCTAAAGCAGCACGGTAGGTATGGGTATCCGTTGGGTTGAAGTTTGAACACAGGCTGAAAAGTGGAAATTGAGACAGATGGTTGACTGTGTAGTACACAACTGGCAAGGGGAAGAAGTAGGAACGGCAACGTTGGATCTGAGAGTTGCTAGTGACGCTTCAGCCGCCCATGTTGTTCACCGAGCGCTAGTACGCCAGTTAGCAAATGCTCGTCAGGGAACTGCTAGCACTAAAACTCGTGCTGAAGTTCGAGGGGGTGGACGCAAGCCTTGGCGGCAAAAGGGTACGGGTCGTGCTAGGGCAGGGTCGAATCGATCGCCGTTGTGGCGGGGTGGCGGTGTTATCTTTGGCCCTAAGCCCAGAGACTACAGCGTAAAGATGAACCGTAAAGAGCGGCGATTAGCCCTACGCACCGCATTTCAAAGCCGGGCTGAGGATTTAGTTGTAGTGGAAGACTTTGCCGAGCAGCTAGCTCGACCCAAGACTAAGGATTTGGTAGCAGCAATATCTCGCTGGGGCATTGACCCGACGGCCAAGGTGCTCATGATTGTGAGTGAGCGGAGTGATAACGTCTATCTTTCAGCCCGTAATGTTGCTAATTTGCGCTTGATTTCTGCAACCAATTTGAATGTTTTTGATGTGCTCCATGCTGATCGCATTGTGGCAACTAAGTCAGCACTCGCCGTGATTCAGGAGGTGTACGGTGGCTAAAATCCCAACTCAGTTCGACCTGCGTACCTTACCCGATTTGATTCGTCGTCCCATCATTACTGAAAAGGCAACGCTGTTGCTAGAAAACAATCAGTACACCTTTGAGGTTGTTGCGTCAGCCACTAAGCCGGAAATCAAAGCCGCGATCGAATATCTGTTTGATGTCAAAGTAGCGTCTGTTAACACCCAAAACCCCCCTCGGCAACAGCGCCGCATGGGCAAGTTCTTGGGCTATCGCCCTCACTATAAGAAGGCAGTCGTCAAGCTAGCTCCGGGTGATTCTATCACGCTCTTCCCAGAGGTTTAAGCTGCAATCTAGGTCAGTCATTCATCTACAGTCAGCCGTCTACAGTTGCAAGAAACTCATTATGGGCATTCGTACATTTCGTCCCTACACTCCAGGCACACGCCAACGGGCAGTTCCAGACTTTGCTGAAATTACCCGTGATGAGCCAGAAAAATCTCTTACCATCTCGAAGCATCGTCGCAAGGGGCGTAACAATCGCGGTGTGATTACCTGTCGCCATCGCGGTGGTGGGCATAAGCGGCTATATCGCTTAATAGACTTCAAGCGGGATAAGCGTAACATTCCAGCCAAGGTTATGGCTATTGAGTACGATCCTAACCGTAATGCTCGCATTGCCTTGCTGTACTACCAAGACGGTGAAAAACGTTACATTATTCATCCCCTTGATCTGAAGGTTGGCGCAACGGTGATTGCAGGGCCTGATGCCCCGATCGAGATTGGAAACGCACTGCCACTGTACAAGATGCCTTTGGGTACAAAGGTGCATAATGTTGAGCTTGTCCCTGGAAGGGGGGCGCAAATGGCTCGAGCGGCAGGTGCAGTTGCTGAGGTGGCTGCTAAGGAAGGTGACTTTGTGTCTCTCAAGTTGCCCTCTAGTGAAGTGCGTAAGGTGCGGCGAGACTGCTACGCCACGGTTGGGCAAGTAGGTAATGTTGAAGACCGTAACCAAAGCTTGGGCAAGGCTGGTCGCAAGCGCCATATTGGTCGTCGTCCGGAAGTGCGCGGTAGTGTTATGAACCCAGTGGATCACCCCCACGGTGGTGGCGAAGGCTGTGCTCCGATCGGTAGACCTGCACCTGTGACTCCTTGGGGCAAGCCTGCCCTGGGCTACAAAACTCGGAAACGCAATAAGCCTAGTAATGCTCTGATCGTCCGTCGCCGACGTAAGTCCTCTAAGCGTGGTCGTGGTGGCCGCGAAAGTTAACTACCTAGATATCTCAAATGTCTTCTGTGTCAACCCTTTGAAGCTAATGTGTGGAATCTAGAACTATGGCTCGTTCTCTCAAAAAAGGTCCCTTCGTTGCTGATCACTTGCTGAGAAAAGTAGAAGCCCTGAATGCCAAAGGCGAAAAGCAAGTTATTAAAACATGGTCGCGGGCATCTACCATTTTGCCCCAGATGATTGGTCACACGATCGCTGTTCATAATGGCAAGCAGCATGTGCCTGTCTTTATTAGCGATCAGATGGTAGGGCATAAGCTAGGGGAATTCGCTCCTACTCGCACCTACAGGGGGCATACCAAAGCAGATAAGAAGGCAAAACGATAGGGAGAATGATATGGCTGTCCAAATACCTGGTGAAGTTAGAGCCTCGGCCCGTTACATACGGATGTCGCCCAACAAGGTGCGGCGAGTTCTGGATCAGATTCGAGGGCGTTCCTACCGAGAGGCTCTGATTATTCTTGAATTCATGCCCTATCGAGCCTGTGAGCCAGTTTTGAAGGTACTGCGATCGGCGGTAGCTAACGCTGAGCACAATCAAGGGTACAACCCCGCCAGCTTAGTGGTTAGTCAAGCCTATGCTGATCAAGGCCCTAGCCTACGACGATATCGCCCCCGTGCTCAGGGTCGGGCCTATCAAATTCGTAAGCCTACCTGCCACATCACCATCACCGTTGCACCTGGTGAAGACAATTAGCTAGATTCGCTCGCTATTTTCCCCGCCATCCTCTTACAGCCAACTGCACAGATTCAATTATGGGACAGAAGATTCATCCAATCGGCTTTCGCCTTGGCACTACCCAAGAGCATCGCTCTCGGTGGTTTGCTGAACCTAACCATTACCCAGCAACGCTGCGGGAAGATTTCCAGATTCGTCAGTTCTTTGAGCGCAATCCCCTCAAGTTAAAGAGCCTGGAAAATCCTAGTATTTCTTACATTCGCATCGAGCGCAAAGCCGATCAAGTTGACCTAGAGATTCACACTGCTCGGCCTGGTGTGGTGGTGGGGCGCTCAGGGCAGGAAATTGAAGCCATTCGCACCAACCTGCAAAAGTATTTGGGCAGCGGCGATCGCCAAATACGCATTAATGTCATCGAAGTTGCTCGGGTTGATGCTGATGCCAACCTAATTGCTGACTACATCTCCCAGCAACTAGAGAAGCGGGTTTCGTTCCGTCGTGTTGTGCGCGAGGCCATCAAGCGTGCCCAAAGAGCAGGTGTTCAGGGCATCAAGATTCAAATCAGCGGTCGCCTCAATGGCGCAGAAATTGCCCGTACTGAATGGACTCGTGAAGGCCGAGTGCCTCTCCATACCCTGCGGGCAGATATTGACTATGCCTACCGAACTGCCCAAACCATTTATGGGATTTTAGGTATTAAAGTTTGGGTGTTCAAGGGAGAAGTGATTCCTGGAGCAGAGGAGGTTGCACCTGCTACCCCAGCCCAGCCACGTCGTCGCCAGCAGCATCGCCGTCAACAGTTTGAGGATCGTTCCAACGAGGGGTAATTAGTCATGCTAAGTCCAAGACGAACTAAATTCCGGAAGCAGCAGCGCGGTCGAATGCGAGGTCAAGCAACCCGTGGCAACACCATTAATTTTGGTGACTTTGCACTACAGGCACAAGAGCCAGCCTGGATTACATCTCGCCAGATTGAGGCTAGCCGCCGAGCTATGAACCGCTATATTCGCCGGGGCGGAAAAATTTGGATTCGCATCTTCCCAGATAAGCCCGTGACCATGCGACCAGCAGAAACTCGCATGGGATCAGGTAAGGGCAACCCAGAGTTTTGGGTCGCTGTCGTTAAGCCGGGACGCATTCTGTTTGAAATTGGCGGTGTCTCTGAGGAGGTAGCCCGTGAAGCCATGCGACTAGCCGCCTACAAGCTACCCATCAAGACCAAGTTCTTAGTGCGCGAGGCAGAGCATACTGGCCAGGAGGCATCGGGGGAGGTTGTTACTAATGTTGCTGTGGAGGGATGATGGCAATGGCACTTTCAAAAATCGCTGAGCTGCGTAAGCTGGATGATCAAGCGATCGCTGATGAAATCTTAGCTGTTAAGCGTCAGTTATTTGAATTACGGCTGCAAAAGGCCACGAAGCAAGAACCAAAACCTCATCAGTTCAAACATGCTCGCCATCGCCTAGCACAACTGATGACCATTGAGGCAGAACGGCAGCGAGCTGCTCGCTCAAATGCTAATCATGTCGCAAGTTAATGTTGGGAGGAGATCACTATGGCAGTGAAAGAAAGGGTTGGGTTGGTTGTCAGTGACAAGATGGATAAGACCGTTGTGGTAGCAGTAGAAAACCGTTCATCTCATCCTAAGTACGGCAAAATCATCGTTCGCACCAAACGATACAAAGCCCATGATGAAGAAAATCGATGTCAACAGGGCGATCGCGTGCGTATTCGGGAAACCAGACCCCTAAGCAAAACCAAGCGGTGGATTGTGACTGATATTTTGCAATAAGCCTGTCGAGCAACCAAAGCAATCTAGGAGCTAAAACCATGATTCAACAAGAAACTTACCTAAATGTTGCTGATAACAGCGGTGCTCGTAAGTTGATGTGCATCCGAGTGTTGGGGGGTAACCGTCGTTACGCTGGTATCGGGGATATCATCATTGCAGTGGTTAAAGATGCCCTTCCTAACATGTCGGTTAAGAAGTCCGATGTAGTTAAAGCAGTCGTTGTGCGCACACGCAAGGCGTTACGGAGACCCAGTGGCATGAGCATTCGGTTTGATGACAACGCAGCCGTGATTGTCAACAACGATGGTAACCCTAGAGGTACCCGCGTATTTGGCC
>JANWZG010000197.1 GCA_025054735.1 Cyanobacteriota bacterium
TCATGGCTGCCACAAAGTGGTGGAGACGGGCGATCGTATCGGGTGCGATCGTCCGAAAGTCTTGGTCTGACCACAGTTTGCCGTGCAGTCGTACCATATTTACACCTAGCTTTGCTAGGAAGCGAGCCATGTAAGCTAGGGAGGCTGCATCCATATACAGGCTTTCTGGGCTGGTATTGATTGCCCAAAACCGCACAGGCTGCTGGTTATTGCCATGAATAAAAACTTCGCCTTGACGCTGGATAAATCCTTGCTCACCTGCAAACCGCTCGTTTAGACGGCGTAGGTCGATCGGGCTAGGCATAAATTCGTCGGGATCAGGGTCAAACAGAAATCCATCCTTAATAGTTGCTTGATAACGCTGATCAGGCTTGAGCTTACCTTGGGGTTTCAATGGGGTTGTTGTCAGCACAAAACAATCAAAAGCAGCAGCTCCCTCTTGCTTGGTTAACTCCACTCGCAGTTGATGGCGACCCGCTGTTAGCTTAACCTTCCCTAGCCCTACCCAGTTAGCTACTACAAACTGTCGTAGAGGGGAACTATCCATTAAGTATACAGTATCACCAGTAGCTTGCCATGGCTGGTCATCCCAGCGCCAGCGAAACGGGCCATGGTGCCAAAATTTGCGGGTGTAGAAATGGTAGTCCCCTGTGGTAGGAATAGTCACCTCGTACTCTAAGAAGGGCAGTGTAGAGTATTGTCCATTAATGCCAACCCAGGCACCTGCTGACAGTACTGCTGCTTCAGTCTTAGTCTGGGGAGCGAAGGGATTACTAGAGGGAAAGCTAGTCTTGCTGGGGGTCTCTGCCTCCCACCAGACGAATGGTGCAGCCTGTTGTCGAGCCTGAATGGTAAGGGTAATGTTAGCGCTGCCAGTTTCCCAGTCAGTTACCACTGGTGCAGACTTGCTGCCATGGCAAGCTACAACTAGCGCTAACGCTATCAAGAAAAGCATCAGTAGGTGACGCATGGGGCTGCCAACATAGGAGTTTTTAGTTAGCATGAATGCTTCTTGGTAAAAAACTGTCAGTGCAGTGGTCAGGAATCGCGAACTGTCATTTGTTCGACATCTGGCAGTGACAATCCAAGGGTATCTGCGATTTGTTGTGGTGCCATACCCATGGCCCGTAGCTGTGCGATCGCTGCTCGTTGTACCTGTTCAGCCCGGTCTGCCCGTTGCCGTTCTTGCTCAGCCCGCTGTCGTTCTTGCTCAGCCCGCTGCCGTTCTTGCTCAGCCCGCTGCCGTTCTTGCTCAGCCCGCTGCCGTTCTTGCGCTGCTATTTCATCTCCAGTCAAAAAGATGGCTCTCTCGCGATCGGGTGTAGACTCGCCCTGGGATCCATACCAGCGCAACCACGTATCATGCCGTTCCTCAAACTCTCCCTGCCATAGCGTTAGCCCCAAACCTACTTGGTCTAACCAGTGGTTCTCCAATTCTACGTAGCGTCGTCCCCGTAGTTCATAGATGTAGAGGGTTTGCTCTCCTAACTGCTGGTTGGGGTCATACACTACGTAATAGCTTACCCGCATGTGCTCATAAATCTGGTACTTATCTCCCAGTTCATCGCCGACCTGGTTAGAGACAATTTCAATGGCAATTTCTGGTGGTTTGCCAAAGTTCCAAACGAGATAGCAGCGATGTTGTTTTTCCCACCAGTTATCGGGAACTTGCACATCAAAACTAACAAACACATCGGGCACGATCGCAGGCTGACCCGCAGTGTGATAGATGCCTACATTGGCCGCCGCTAGAAAAACCTGCTCCTTTAAGGAACTGTAGAGGGAACTCACTAAGAGGCGCTGTTGTTTTTCAGACGCGAAGTTATCCACGGGGGTATCGTCCTCGGTGACCCAATCAGTAACATCGGGGATAGCAATGTCGTCAGAGATTAGCACTTGTTCACCCATTGCCCCATCCATGCTCTATGCCAACATCCCCTTAAGTGTAGCGGTTTTGTCTAGGAAGCAGCAGCTATGACAAGAAAAATAACGTTAGGCTAACGATGACCTGCCATGGAGGCGAGGACTGCTGGGAATGGACTATGAACTCTGTGGATGGACTAGGGTTAGGGCGATTGTCTAGTGTTGATCATCAACAACTATGGCTGATTGAATGGCACGTTTTAGTATGGAGATTGTAGAGTTAGCAATCCAAAAGGGCTTGATGAATGGGTAACGTCACAGCTATGATCCATTGCCCTACTTGCGCCACGATGAACTTGGAAACCAGTCGGTTTTGTCAGCATTGTGGTGCTGTGATACCCAAGCGATATTTATGGGCAATTGGGGAGTTAGCAGACCAGCTACAACCAGGTCACGTTGTTGACGATCGCTATGTTGTCAATGCCTCCTGTGTGTTGTTGGATACTCGTCCTGGTTTAGCCCCCCTAATCCCCAACACAGTGTCACCAATTGCAGCCGCCTATATGCGGCTCTTACCCTATCGGCTCCATGTCCCTCAACCCTATGGATGTGTTACAGCCTCTTTAGACTCTGGAGAAGCCCTGCTTTTGTTGGAACAGGGGGCGATCGCGACGGTTGGTGATCAAGCTGGGACGTTGCTGCCAGAACTGACCCACGTATGGAGCCACGCCCATAGTGTTCGTCAGTTAAGTTGGTTGCGCCAGATTGCCTGCCTGTGGAACCCGTGCCAAGCTGAGCAAATGTCCTATAGTTTGATTACCCCAGTGGTCATTCGAGCAGATGGCGGTTGGGTGCGATTGCTGGAACTTGTGCCTGATGTGGGGGGCATCCCAGCGACCCTAAGCCAGTTAGGGCAATGCTGGTTAGAGTGGGCAACCTTTGCTCAGCCAGATATCCAAAAATTTTTGCTGCAACTGTGCCATTGGCTGATAGAAGGCAAAATTACCACCGCAGACCACCTAGTTACAGTTTTGGACTGGGGCTTACAAGAATTGATGCGATCGCAATCTCGCTATATCCAAATTTGCACACTCAGCGACCAAGGACCAACACGCCAACGGAATGAAGATGCTTGCTATCCCCCTAGTGGCTCTGTTACCAACTGTCAGGAATTATCTGGACTATTGGCAATTGTCTGTGACGGCATCGGTGGCCACGAAGGTGGAGATGTGGCTTCAAACCTAGCCATTACCAGCCTTTATGACCAGCTAAAAACCCTCACGCTAGAAGCTCCAACTAGTTGCCCTGCCCGCATTACAACTCAGCTCAAGATGGCAACTATCCATGCCAATGATGTCATCAATCAGCGCAATAACCAACTAAAGAAAGCTGATCGTCAACGCATGGGCACCACGGTACTCATTGCCGCTGTTCATGCCCATGACCTCTACATCACCCACGTTGGGGATAGCCGAGTTTATCAGATTACACGCACGGGCTGTCGTCAATTAACCCTCGACGATGACTTTGCTACGCGAGAAGTTCGCTTGGGTAACACGTTCTATTACGAGGCGCTGCAACACTACTCATCTGGAGCACTGGTTCAGGCCCTCGGTATTAGCTCTTCCAACAACCTGCATCCCACAACTCAGCGAATTGTTCTGGATGAAGATTGCGTAATTTTACTGTGTTCCGATGGACTAAGTGATAACGATCGGGTCGAAGGATACTGGCAAACGGAGATTCTCCCTTTGCTCATCGGCAATGCTGATCTGAATACCGTTGCCCATCGACTAATCGACATTGCAAATACCCAAAATGGTCACGACAATGTGACGGTTGCACTGCTCTATTGTCATGTCGTCCTACAAGCTCCCTCGACTACCCTAGAACCTCCTACCCCTAGCCAACTGTCTGCACTAGCTTCGACATCAGTCAGCGACCAGCCTTCACGCCTCAAAACTCGGCTGGTGACTACAACCCATCCACGCCGTCTATTGCGATCGCGCCGTCGCCCATGGCTTACAATTGGCATCCTTGCCCTAGGGGTGTTTACGGCTGTTCCCTTCGTGCATCATTGGTTAGCACCTACCAGCGATCGTCCCATTACCCCTACCCTCAATAGTCCCTCACCTACCGTAAGCCTGCCACCTGTGCAGCTAGAGCCTGCCTCGATTGTTCAAACTACTCGCCCGATCCAAATCCTGAGCAATCCTATACAAACGGAGCTAGTTAATCCAGCGCCCGCAGTTTCCCCCACTGTCACCACTGTTCCCCCCAACAGCATTGTCAGGATTATGAGCAAGCAAGTTCCTCAACAGGCTAACAGCCCTCCTGTGAGTTGGGTGCAATTAGTGGTGTGCCAAGAACCTGACACAGTGGAGTCTAGCTCACTAGCCAATTATGGCCAAGGGTGGATTCTGGAATCAGAGCTGGTGAATGCAGTGATGATCGTGCCTAACCCTACCCAACTTGACGTAACTCGGTGTACTCCCTAGTTGCTGACACCACTCGATACCTATGCTGACTTAGCAGGGATCTGTTAAAACTATGCCTGATTGAGTAGGCAAGTCTACAAAGGCAAATCTATGTAGTATCTTGACGAATCTGTTGGCTGTCCTAGGATAGAGAAGACATGAGCTAACAGCCTTATGCTTAGCAGCTTGCTACCTTTGTCAACAGGGAACTTAGCAGGGACAACGCTCGCTCCATCGTCAGTCGCTGTGGTTATGCTAAAGGCTGCCTAGCGATAAATCTCATCTATCCAAGTGTACTTAGGTGTGGGAAAAGGATACAACGTCAATGATTGATTGCAGTGCTATTCAGTTTTGTGTGCATGAAGTCAGCGAATGGATAGTCAACGATAGGGGCCAGCAATCGCTACAGATTAACCATGGAGAGCGCAACCTCGAGGTTGAACAACTTCAAGCCTTGTTTCAAGTAGCAGCCTTTTGGGCACAGAATCGCCGTAGTGAGGACTTAATAGTAGCCATTACAAATAGTAAGCCTGTGGTCACGGTTTGGGAAGGCGATCGTCTGATTGGGTTTGCCCGTGCTACTTCCGATGGTGTGTACCGCGCTACAATCTGGGATGTAGTAATCCATCCCAACTACCAAGGAGCTGGCCTAGGGCGCAAACTGGTGGAAACTATCCTCATGCATCCGCACATGAATCGCGTCGAGCGCACCTATCTAATGACTACTCACCAGCAGCAATTCTATGAGCGCATTGGTTTTCAGGTAAATTCCACAACAACTATGGTGCTATATAATCGACCACCGGTGGGGTTACCGACATTAGAAACGGCAGACGTTTTAGCAACCCTGTCTGACCAAGCGTAACCGTGGATGGCAGCATAGCCTACGGATGAAAACGCAACTCTGGCCTAACCCTACAAAATTTTTTCAATTCGACGGAACTCTTTTTCAACTTCTGCCCACAACGATCGATTGTGGGGATCAGTTTTGAGTGCCTTTTTCAAGTAAATCCGTGCCTTTTCAACTTGACGCTCATCTACAAGCTGTCGTCCCCAACGCTGATAGGCGATCGCCTTCCACTGCTTTACTTCTGGATCCTTGGGTAAACGCTCAGCTAGCCCCTCAACTAGGGCGATTGCCCTCGGAAATCGCTGATTTTTGAGGAGTTGCTGCAACTGCTGGTAAGACTTTTCCTTAAGTTGATGTTCCAACGGTGACAGGTCAGGATTGAGTTGTATCTTCGGCTCCTTGCGGGTGACTTTAACTTTAGTTTTGGTAGATGTAGTTTTGGTGGATGCAGACCTTTTTGCCGTCTGCTTTTGACTGTCACCAGACTCTGTTGCTAGTTCATTAGTAGGTTGTTCGGTAGGTGCGATCGTCTCCAGCAAAAACTTGTAGGCAGCCGTCACTTCAATAAACTTTTCCTTGGCCTGTTGGTCATCAGGATTAGTGTCTGGGTGGTATTGACGTGCCAGCCGCCGATAGGATGACTTTACATCCTCAAACGATGCGCCTGAGCGTAGCCCTAATACTCGATAGCAGTCTGCTAGGTTCATTCAATTAGCCAGCAACAACTATGACCTAGGATTTTGCCACTACTCCTTCGAGCCGTCAATTTAAGTCAATTTAAATTTCGATCGCCCAGCGGGAGGAGGCATCTTATCCAAACCGTAAGCTGTGTACTAGAGTTTACTCGTTACAGGCCACTGCTTAGACACATCTATTCTAGACGATCGTGAAATAGGTCTAGATAGCATTGCTCATGGCATTGGCTTGGTCGTGGGCAGTGTCCCACACAGGTAGGGGCCGGAATTATTAGCGACTCCAATTGAGTTGATGGCCTTAGCCCTTACGATCGCGATTGCATCCTCACAATTAGATGCCCAGTAGATGCCCAGAAACTTGCCATATGACTCCAGATACACATTCAGTGCTAATAGGAGACATAAACCTCCATTGCCATATTCAACAAAACGGTGACACAAGTTTACACCTAAAAGCCAGCTATGTTGTGCTTTTTACAGTCAACAAGCATAAACTCAGGCCTTGCCAATAACCTGTATGACTTATAGTTATTGACTACGGACAGACTTAGTTATCAATCACTCCACGGTTACTGAGTAGCTAATGTCTATACCAATTTTATTGGTCAATAATATTGCTGGTAATACTTTGTTTATCTAGGCTTGATCCCATCGAACCTGATGGTTGTAGAGGCGATCGCAAGCGGTACACTGAATTGAGATTAGTGTGATATAGAACCTCTGAGTGCAGCCATGGCAACTTTTTTGCTTGAAGTCGGAACTGAAGAACTACCCGCTAGCTTTATCAGCGAGGCAATTGCCCAATGGCAGCAGCGCATCCCTCAAAGCCTTGCAGAACAGAAGTTAAATTCAGAAGCGGTGCAAGTATACGCAACCCCACGTCGGCTAGCTGTGCTCATTACTGGGTTGCCAACTCAGCAGGCAGACCAAACGGAAGACATCAAAGGGCCACCTGCCCAGGCTGCTTTTAAGGATGGTACCCCGACCCCAGCCGCAGAAGGCTTTG
>JANWZG010000198.1 GCA_025054735.1 Cyanobacteriota bacterium
AGTCCAAAGGCTCCTGTCAGTAGAGGGGTCCACAGCCAATCTCCCCAAAGGGGGCGCAGGGCATTTTGTTGCAACAGGTTTTGAATCATGGTGGCGTGTAGAATGACGCTACCCGTAGGAGGATAGGAATCAAACGGTGTGACCATGGAATCTAGACCAGTTGCAGTCACGCCAACCAACACAATTTTGGAGTGAAAGGCTTGGGCAGGGACTTTTCCTTGAATGACATCGGCAAAGGAATAGGAGTGAGCACGGGATATGGGGCCAACCCAATTGACCCACAGGGGCTGATCTAGGGGTGGCAAGGTAACGGGAGCCTTAACCAAGCTATAGACTTGCACGGCAGCGATCGATAGAGCAGGTTGACCGCGCAATTGAAGATCCACACACCGAACCAAACTATCAGCATCTGCTTGCTTCATCACATGACCTGTGGCAATTGCTGCCTCAGCTAAGGTGGGGACGGGCACCAGTGGAGCTCCTGTTTTGTCCCAGGCTTGGGCTAAAACTACCTTGCCCTGTTGTGCCATGGCTGCTGCCAAAGAGCTATCGTCTGGGCTAGGCTCTGACCAAATCAGGTCAATTGCTACAACGCTGGCTTCTGCACTAGACAATCTGTCCAGTAGCTGCACGTATCGCTGTCGAGACCACGGGAAACGTCCAAGCTGACGTATACTCTCATCATCGATCGTCACCAACACTAGGCGATCATCCCAAGCCGTGGCTCCCCGTAGTTGGAATAGCAACCGATAGACAAAATGCTCCAAGGGGCTAAAGCTGTCCATAGCTAGCATGATGGCAATCACAAATGCCATTACCCCCCCTGGAAACCATCGCCAACCACCGTGACTGTAATGCTTTGTCATAGACGCAAGGATAGACTGTGAACCTGTTGCCGACCCAGAGGCGTAATCACAGTAACTTGAAGCGTCGGTGATGACACGGCTGGCAGCGAGACACTGAACTGGCCAGTAGCGGTCGTAGTCTGAGGAACACCATTTACTAGCACAGTATTCACAGGATCAACATAACCGATAAACCGCACTCGGCGAATTCCATTCTGGACTTGCCGTTCCAGGTCGTACCGTAAAGCAGTGCTATCTTGCAAGGGTACCGGAGGCTGTGGTTGTTGACCAGGAATCGTCAGAGTTTGTAGCCCCCCAGAGACCATAACCGTTTTTCCTTGGGCAGTCATCGTAACCGCACCTTCTAAGGTAGCTAGTCCGGTTTTGCCGTCTGGCTGAACCGCGATGCCATATTCAGTGCCTCTCACGGCACTAACCCCCGCAGGTGTTTGCAATTCCAGGCGTGAACCTTCATGGGTAAAACGCCGTACTTGTAGCCGTGCTTGCCCGTAATCGATGGCTAGACGAGTAATGCGGCCATTGTCAGGGGCTACCCCCAGCGAGCGTACTGTAACCTTGGTGCTTTCAGCTAGTTGAATAAACCCAATACCCGTGTCTACCTCTAGCATGGCTGTAGATGATTTGCCAGTTGTAACACTATCTCCAACAGCTTGTAGACGATCGCCTTGGCGCACAGGGCGCGATCTCCCCTGCTGCCGATAGATAACAGTGCCTTGAGGTTGCCGCACTTTTAGCCAGCGATTAACACGCACGTTAATGGGCAGTCGAGCGATCGCGACTGTACCCAACAGTGTCATCAATGCGAGGCTAAGTGAACATAGTGCAACAGTTTGCGAGGGCAAGCACCGTATTAGCCAACTGTAATTCATGGAGATCTTGATTCTAAGACTAGAGAGTAGCTGCGATGATTCAGGTGAATGACAAATCACTCAATCAAATTATTGACAAACCAAGAGTAATGCTAACAATGATGTCGGTAATAGTGTGTGGATACTTAACGTAAGTATGTGAATATTTAGACCACTGCTTTATGCTATGGTGACTTGACAGGCCAGAATATAGTTTATCCGTACTTAAGATATTGCGTAAGAAGTAGCAATTAAGTTGTCGGCAATCTCAGCATCAACAGGTCGAGAGAAAAAATAGCCCTGCACTCGTGTACAACCCAGTTGCTTGAGGCTGATTAAGTCACTGACTAGTTCTACCCCCTCAGCAATCACATCTAAATCCAGCGTAGAAGCCAGGTGGACGATCGCCTCACTTAACGCCCATAACTGCTTTTGTACAAACACGCGATCGATCTTGAGGCCATCAATAGGCAGGTTTTGCAACTGCGCCAATGAGGCATATCGCGTGCCAAAATCGTCAATGTAGAGTTGAATGCCAATTGCCTTGAGCTTAGCCAGCACAGCAACAGCACGGTGATAGTCTTCAATTAAAACACTCTCAGTAATCTCTAACTTGAGGGTATTTGGCTGAATGCCTGTCTCTGTGATAATGCGTTGCAACTCACACACTAATGTTGGATTCTGGAGTTGTACTGCTGACAGGTTAAGACTCATCGTCAACGGATCCTCTATCGGAAAAGCTTGCTGCCAACGAGCTAGTTGCTCACATCCTTGTTGCAATACCCACAACCCTAGTTCATGGATAAAGCCTGTCTGTTCAGCGATCGTAATGAAAACACTGGGAGGGATAATCCCCTGGTTTCGATGATGCCAGCGTAGCAACCCCTCAAATCCAATAACATGCCCTGTACTGATAGAGATAATAGGCTGATAAACTAACTGCATTTCTTGCCGTGCGAGGGCTTGGTGCAGGTCATTCTCTAGCTGCAATTTCTTGATAGTCTCTTCAGAAAAAACGATCAATGACGAATTCGGTTGCTTTTCGATCGCATTGGCTAAGCGCACTAAGCGTTCACTGTTGCTGAGGGCAATCCCCAACAATCGTTGTCCCTCTTGCGTTAATGCTCCATACTTGGGATTTGCGAGTAGGTGTAACACTGCTTGAATAGATGTCAACGGTGTTCGCAATTCGTGGGAAATGAATAGGGCCGCATTACTCACTACTGTTGTATGGTTCACTGAACTATCGGTGGATAACTGAGCAACCATATCGCCTGTTGGAGAGATTGTGGATGTAACATCCTGGTTGCTGACAAATGGTGTTGCCATATTTATGTGATGAACCCCTGTAGTAATTAGTTGATAGATTGCATCGAGAAGTACCGCCACGATGCTTCAGCTAGGGTTTACGATCAGTTCCCTAGATGCTGATGACATAATTAACGGAGTCTTGAAGCTCCTATTTCCTCATAGGAAAAAAATTCGGGGTGAACCTATGGGCAATCTGCAAATAGAGAATTGGGTGTAAACGAATAACACTCGCAGTAGGCATAGAAGCCACAGACTACCCAGTGTCTAGTTGCACCGTAGGACGATCGAAGGACTGGCTCTAACGTAAACGTAACCATCTAGCTAAGCAGTTAGAGGGTATGCCTACCACTACAGAAGAGGTAACCTCCGTAATTCCTGCTTAACCTGCTACCTAGTTGACCACCACCTATTTGGGAACACACGCTTGGTAGCGATAAAAGATGGCGTTCTTACGAGGGGGCCATACCCTTTCAATCCCCAATGGCATCATTACTTCTCTATCACTACCCACATGCTCAACTGAGGAGAACATGATCGACCTATCTCTCAAGAGACACAATCCTTAGTGATCGTTGGCTTAGAAGAGAAGTTGAAAGATGCGTTCCTCTAGCCGAGCTAACTCTTGTTCATGGCTAGAGTAGAGTCCTGTTTGGGACTTTAGAGTTTTATGTAATGCCACCAAATCCTCAAGCTGCTGTACAACTAGCAAAACATCAATTTCGTCTGGGTAAAGGGCTTGCAGCCTAGAGTCTAGATCCATCACGTCGTTAAATGTGCCTGCTGCGAGTCCCACTCTGAACAGAACAGAGTTTTTAACCTCATCACTAGCATTTTGGAACAACTTCCGGATGTAGTAGGTAGTTGTTGGTGTAAGCTTGATTTCAGGTTTTGCAGGTTGTGGTTGATGTAGATTTACCATGTTCATGACACTATTACCCTTCAATTGTCTAATTCAGGACTGTTAATAACGGCTTGCCTTGCAGCCAGCGATCGTAAGCCAACCCAAACTGCATACGAGCTGCTAGATACTGTTATGCAAGTATCAAGAGCATTCATTGAACACTCATTAGCCACTTCGTATGCCCTTAAGCGATCGAATCGTTCGTATTCCTCTACCAATGCATAAAGTTCGTGATTGTACGACATGCCCTGTTGAATGCCATCTTGCCAGTAGTGAAATCGTGTAACTAGTTGCTCATTAATCACACGAGGCTGCCCGCGCCCTACGACATCTCGCTTTATAGCAACATCACTGTATGCATTCAATTACAAAGACCTCCTGACACTAAGGGGGAACTTAGCACTCGATCAACGAACCAGACCTTAAATCAGGTATGGAACGTCAACAGAGTTGTATGGTCAATGCAGTCCCTGCTAGTACGGCTTGACTACTAAAACCTAAAGCACGTCCTAATCGACCTACTATTGGTTAGTCAAATGATTGGTCAAAGTGCACGAGTTATTTAACTAATACCCTTACTATTTGAACAGTACCAATCAAATGTGGCTTTCTTGTGGACAAGAGCTTTGATGTTTATGCCGTCAAATACCTCCTTCCTAGCTAGTTAACTGCAATGAGGTTGCCTTAATACCAAGGCTCACAACCAGCTACACAGTTTTGACTGTCTTTAGTGAAGATTGAAGCCCTCACCAAATGTGATGCGTAGTAGTGATGCAAGCACCTGATATAGCTCCTTCAATTCCAAATCTTTGTAGCTCTGGGTTAATGTGCTTTCGAGCTGGTGAGTATGGATTGAAGTTGATGCCAACCACTATTTGCACTGTATCAATCAAATGTGGCATTATTGTGGACATTGCTTGCAGCGAGTAGCGGTCCTATCCAGCAGTCTCTAGGAAGGAGCAATATCATCAGGATTAATGCCAATCGACGTTAGGTACGCAGCTAACTGTTCAGCTCGACGGTGCTCCTGTTCAGCTCGACGGCGTTCCTGTTCGGCCCGTTGCTGTGCTAGCTCTATGCTATGGCTACAGACAGTCCTTAGTAAGGACTGAAGTCCTCACGACCAACTAAGGGGGTATGTATCTAGTTTTGGGAGAATTGGTAGTACCTTGTAGAAATCGATGTTGCTGACAGTACAGCTACGATAGCATTTGGAGCGCGGCTATTCTCATGAGTAGGTCAACCTATGCACACGCACTGCCGTAGAGAGTCGTGGTTTTTATGGTAACGGGTGTGTGGTGCCCAGAGTCAACAGCCCACAGGCAGTAGCTATTAGCTACGCACTATCGTTCATTTATCCAACAGATACCATCAGGCTAGTGGGCTTGCCTCGATCGCCCCACAACACGACACCGCGCTGGTTGGCTTCTAGATGGCGCACAATCTTGTAGATAGCTTCAATGTCGTCAGGAGTGCCTGTTTTTTCGGCGATTGTCTCTAAGCTTATAGGACGGCCTGCCGCCTGTAGCACCTGCATCACCTGCTGTTGTAGGCTGAGTATAGATGCTGCTGCCTTCTTACCTGCTTCTACCCCAGGTTGGTGATAGGCATTGATGTTGACCAGCGTTGCATAGAACCCAACAGCTCGCTCATACAGAGCAATCAATGCACCAACAGTGCGGGGGTTCACATGGGGAATGGTAATCGTAATGGACTCTCGACCATTTTCGTACAGAGCCTGTCGAGTGCCCTGCAACAGACCAGAGAGATAGTCTCCAGACGTTACCCCTGGTTCTACTTCCACTAGGGTTTTGCTGGTACGATCTTCCAACACCTCAATAAAGGTAGCAAAAAAGTTAGGTACCCCTTCCCGGAGTTGTTGTACATAGGCATGTTGATCGGTAGAGCCTTTGTTGCCGTAGACGGCAATACCTTGATGAACTATGTTACCGTCTAGATCCTTTTCCTTGCCCAGGGATTCCATAACCAACTGTTGCAGGTAGCGACTAAACAGCAATAGGCTATCCTTATAAGGCAAGATCACCATATCCTTTTCGCCTTTGCCGTTGCCTGCATAGTACCAAGCCAGAGCCAATAGGGCAGCGGGGTTATTTTTCAGGTCTGGCACACGAGTAGCCACATCCATCTCCTTGGCACCTGCCAGCATGGCTTGGATATCAATACCCTGTAAGGATGCAGCGAGTAGCCCTACGGCTGACATCTCGGAGGTGCGCCCACCTACCCAGTCAAACATAGGAAATTCCGCTAGCCAACCTTCTTTGTGACCCAGCTCATCCATTTTGCTACCTTTCATGGTGATGGCAACGGCGTGTTTAGCAAAGTCTAAGCCTGCCTGTTGGAAAACATGTTTGACCTCTACCATGCCATTGCGGGTTTCAGGAGTGCCACCTGATTTGCTAGTAACGATGACTAGGGTGCTGTTGAGGCGATCGCTAATTTGCGTGACCACACGATCAATCCCTTCTGGATCGGTGTTGTCGATGAAATGAATGGCAAGGGGGGGAAATACTGGAGCTAAGGCTTCGGCTACAAACTGTGGCCCTAGAGCAGAACCACCAATGCCAATGGACAAGATATCGGTAAATTTAGGAGCCTCTGGCGGATGGATCGTGCCATTGTGCACTTTCTGGACAAAATCAGTAATTGCAGCTAGGGTGCCCAAAATGTCGGCGGTGATATCTGGAGACGGGGCTAACTCTGGATCCCGCAACCAATAATGGCCCACCATGCGCTGTTCGTCGGGGTTGGCGATCGCGCCTGCCTCCAGAGCAGCCATGTCAGCAAATGCCCGTGCAAATTTGGGAGTCATTGTTTCGACAAATGCTGCATCAAACCCAATGCGGCTAATGTCCACATAGAACCCTAGCCCATCGTGATAATACAGCCAGTCCTGATACCGTTGCCACAGTGCCTGATTATCCATCGCTACT
>JANWZG010000199.1:0-3742 GCA_025054735.1 Cyanobacteriota bacterium
CGTAAGAATATTGCCTTTGGTTTAGAGATTCGCAAAGTTGCCCCTGCACGGGTGAAGGCACGGGTAGAGGAATTATTGGAACTAGTTCAGTTAAAAGGCTTAGGCGATCGCTATCCCTCTCAGCTTTCGGGAGGACAGCGCCAACGAGTAGCCCTAGCACGGGCACTAGCTGTGGAACCCCAAGTACTTCTGCTAGATGAACCCTTCGGGGCGCTAGATGCCAAAGTGCGGAAAGACTTGCGCCTCTGGCTGCGCCGTCTGCATGATGAAGTCCATGTAACTACGGTGTTTGTCACCCACGACCAAGAAGAGGCCATGGAAGTATCCGATCGCATTGTCGTCATGAATCAGGGAAAAGTGGAACAAATTGGCACTCCAGCCGAAATCTATGATCATCCAGCCTCTGCCTTTGTCATGAGTTTCATTGGCCCCGTTAACGTGTTGCCCAGCACGTCACAAATGTTTCAACGTAACGGCATTGATGCTAGTCATCCTGAAATTTTTCTCCGTCCCCACGATGTACTCGTTGAGGCTAGTCCTCAAGAAGGTACTGTGCCAGCACGAGTCAGTCGGTTAATTCACCTGGGCTGGGAAATTCAGGCAGAACTAACTTTAGATGATGGTCAAGTGGTTACAGCTCATCTGAGCCGAGAACGGTTTGATGCCTTAAATCTAAAACCACAACAGCGGGTTCATGTTAAGCCCAAAGATGCTAAGTCGTTTCCGATTTACTATTCCATCTGAGTCATGCTAGCTACAGGTCTAGCCGGGCTTGAATGAATTGCCGCATCAGTTGTAGGGCCTCTGGGTCAATTTCATGCCCCATGTCTAGTTCGTGATAGGCCAACGTTGCTCCTAGGGATTGCAGGCAATCGCGGGCATACCGAGCCACTGCTAGAGGCACAACGGCATCTTGGCGGCCATGAACCATCAAAATCGAGGCTTTGGGTTGGCGATCGCCTGCGGGCACTGCATGAAGAAACCCACTCATCACCAGTAACCCTGCCAATGGTAGTGCTAGACCTACATCTAGGGTCATGGCTCCCCCTTGGGAAAACCCTGCCAGCAGTGTTCGGTCTAGCGGAATTCCTGTTTTCTCTGGTAGAGTTTGCAACCAATCTGTCAATAGGTGTCGGCTGGTAGTCAGGTCATCACCTGGTTGGAATGGATCCTCTGGGCTAAACTGGTAACCGTCAGGAAAGCCATACCACATACTCCCCATTGGATTATACGGATGGGGAAAAGGAGCACTAGGCAAGTAATACTGAAGCTGCGGCAGGCGTAGATACTGGGCGATCGCAGCTAGATCTTGAACGTTGCCACCCCAGCCGTGCAGTAATACTACTGTTCCTTGGGGCGGGTCACAGGTCGCTGCGATCGTGGTGATACGAAGGTGCATAGATTTGCTTAAGAGATTTTCGATTGATTCAGCCGCCGCTGCAACAAGCGCGTTTTTAGTCCATAATCAATGGTTTCTAGCACACGAGTCATCCCCGTGGTGTTGATCATCTCTGGCGTAATGCCAGCTCTTTCGGCTGCCTGTATCGCCTTTGCTGTTAGCGCATGACTAGCATAACCTGTAATGATGATGACCATATCAGCGTTAGGGATATGTTCCTTGCTCTGTTCAGCAACCTGTAAGCCTGATTGGGCCGTACACCAAATTAAGTTTACATTAGAGTTGCGCAACCGATTACGTACCGCAGTTTCTAGGCGATCGTGCCCTCCAAACACGACTACCTTACCTTCTAGTTGCGAATAGTAGGGCTTGGGTTGCTTTTCAGATGTACGGTGCCGAGTTCGTGGCTGCACATTCGGCGGACGTTCCACACGAGAACGGTTGGCCATTGCTTTTTCATAAATGAAGTTCAAGGTCTGCTCATGGCTGCCACGCAACTTAGCAACGGGGCCTTCTGAACTGTGAAGATTAATTTGATTAATCAAAGCATCCACAACTTCCTCTAGAGCATTGATCTCCTTTAAATCGTTCATGTAACTGCGCACAGCTACTGATGCATCGGTAGCGCTGTAAAAATCTGGCTGCTCTTGGATCATGTCCATCAAGTCGTCCTTGAGCTGGTAGCGCCACTCATTCAGTTGTTGGGCATAACGCTCATCTAACAAGCGTTCTTCATTCAGAATCAGTTGCTGGTCGGCCATACGTGCTGCCATAACCGGAGCATCTGCTAACCGCTGACGTAAGTCGGCTGCTTTTTCTTCTAGTTTTTGGCGAGTACTGCTGCTAATGTCTTCAGGAGATATTTGCTCTAATGTTTTTTCAACCTCCTCTAGGAGCGGTTGCAGACGTTGCTTAATCTCTGCCACCATGGTCTGCACGTATTGGTCTCGCTGTTGTTGAATGCGCTTTTCCTCAATTTCTTGTTTGACCAGCGATAGGAGATCTTGCACAGAGCTTTCTAATATATCCAATTCAGAATTATCCATAAACTATATGGGTGGTGTACGGTAGGCATAGGATTTTATTCCTATAGTTAATCTTAACGCTACTGTTTATAACCATACGATCGCTGTTCCCCTATGCAATACCGACGTTTTGGACGTACTGAACTATCTATGCCCGTGTTCTCCTGTGGGGGAATGCGCTATCAATACAAATGGCAAGATGTGCCCTATCGGGATATACCAGCCGATAACCAGCGCAATCTAGAAGCTACAATTCGCCGAGCGCTGGATCTAGGTATTCACCATATTGAAACAGCACGAGGCTATGGAACGTCAGAAATGCAGCTAGGGCAAATCTTGCCCCGGTTGCCACGGGAAAAATTGATCGTGCAGACGAAAGTAGCTCCCTGTGAAAACCCTAAAGAATTTCGCAATACCTTTGATAAGTCCTTGGCCTATCTAAAGCTAGATTATGTGGACTTACTGGGACTACATGGCATCAACAATGCTGAGTTATTGCACTATAGCCTGCGACCTAAAGGTTGCTTGGACGTAGCGAAAGAATTGCAGCGTCAGGGAAAAGTCCGGTTTATTGGTTTTTCAACCCATGCTCCTACTGAGATCATTCTCCAAGCGATCGAATCCAACCAGTTTGACTATGTGAATCTGCATTGGTACTACATCTATCAGTTCAATTGGCCAGCCATTCTAGCTGCTCATCAGCGGGATATGGGAGTATTTATCATCAGCCCTTCAGACAAAGGTGGGCACTTGTATAACCCCCCACCTAAGTTGGTCGAGTTGTGTCAACCGCTAAGTCCGATCGTCTTCAATGACCTGTTTTGCCTTAGTCACCCCCAAGTTCATACCTTAAGCGTGGGAGCGTCTTGCCCTACAGATTTTGACGAGCACCTAAAGACGTTACCCCTGTTAGCACAAGCTGATGAGCTGCTGCCACCGATTATAGAGCGGTTACAGGAGGCCGCGATCACAGCCATGACGGGCTATTTCAAGGATCGAGCGATCGCAGAGCGTTGGTTCCATACTTGGCACAGTGGTTTACCCACTCCTGAGCAGACCCCCGGTGGTTTGAATATTCGTGTGATTCTGTGGCTATGGAACTTAGTAACTGCTTACGACATGGAAAGCTTTGCCAAGGCGCGCTATAACTTGATGGGGAATGCTAACCACTGGTTTCCGGGGGCTAAAGCTGATCGCATTAGTGAGGTAGACCTGCGATCGTGTCTCACGAACAGCCCCCATGCAGATAGGATTCCGGCTGTGTTAGCCGATGCCCACCGCTTATTGGGTGGAGAAGCCGTTAAACGCCTTTCTCAGC
>JANWZG010000199.1:3752-6851 GCA_025054735.1 Cyanobacteriota bacterium
TAGCATACAGCCCTCAGGATTAAGCCTTCTTAGGCGTAAACAATACCATCATGTTCTTGCCTTCACGCTTAGGTGCTTGCTGGACTTCTGCTACGTCCTTTAGGTCATCGGCCATGCGCTGTAGCAGTTCTTCTGCTAAATCGGCATGTTGCACCTCTCGCCCTCGAAACATCACGGTAGCCTTGACTTTATCCCCATCCTTCAAGAAGCCGATCGCTTGCCTCACGCGCACTTGGTAGTCGTGCTCGTCAATCTTGTAGCGCATCTTAACTTCCTTGACTTCAGCATTGTGTTGCTTCTTACGAGCTTCTCGCTCCTTCTTCTCTTGTTCATAGCGATACTTGCCGTAGTCCATAATCTTACAGACTGGTGGGTCGGCCTTATCGCTAAGCAGCACCAAGTCTAAGTTCTTCTCTTCGGCCATCCGCAAGGCTTCGCGGGGCGCTAAAATCCCCACTTGTGTACCGTCTGTATCAATCACTCGAACCTTAGGAAAGCGAATGCGCTCGTTGATATTAGGTAAATCCCGGTTAGGTTTGCGTTCAATCACAGGCATTTGTAAAAAGTGGACAAACACCCTCCAGGTAGGTTTAAGCTCCCCTACAGGAAGGCTCGTATAACAGCAACGTCTTGTATCCAGTTAACCCCCTCTAGGGAGTTCCAAGTCAACAGCCTCATGTCTCGTCTTCAAAAGACTCGCAGGAAAACTTAACATACTGCATAGCTATTTACAGCTATTTTACTCAGATCAATTCATATTCGCCGTAGTTGTTAACGGATCGTTATTACCGATAGTAATATCTTGTACTCGCTTAGCAAAGTTGGCTAGCACCTGAAGCCCAACTGTTGAAGATTTTTCAGGATGAAACTGTAATGCCATCAGATTTTCTGTAGCAATAGCTGCGGTCACAGTTTGACTGCCGTGGGTTACAGTGGCTGCTTGCACAGAGGGTTCGTAAGGCTCGGCGTAGTAGGAATGGACAAAATACATCCACGGATTGGAGGGGAGTTCTTGCCACAAAGGGCAGGATGGTTGCGTTAGGGTAAGCTGGTTCCAACCCATGTGAGGAATTGTGATCCCTGGTTCTGGCCTGAATCGGCGAACAACGCCAGGGAGAATGCCTAAGCCGGGTTCTTGCCCCTCTTCGCTAGCATCAAATAACACCTGCAATCCCAAGCAGATGCCCAAGAATGGTTTACCGCTTGTGATCGCCTGCCGAATAGGATCCTCTAGGTGGCGCGATCGGAGCTGCCGCATGGCTGGATCGAATGCACCAACGCCAGGTAAAACAACACCATCGGCACCCTCAATATCCGCTGGGGAGCTAGTGACCACTGGCTGAACACCGACACTATCCAGCCCTTTACAGGCTGAATGTAGGTTGCCCATATCGTAGTCAATCACAGCAATAATCGTCATTCATTCGCTTCCCTATGTCCTGACTAGCTGGCATCACAACCATCAAAATGTAACTGTCGAAATCTCACCTTCAGCACGGTTTGCAGCGGAACTCTGCTGCTGGTTTAACAGCGACCCATCATCCGTAGGTTTAATCTGCAATTCACGCACCTCACCGGGATCCCCCGCAGGCTTAGCATCACTGCCATTAATCGACAGCAAGACAGCTCCCGCGTTCCCAATTTGCATCGACACTAGTTCCTTGGCTGACCACTTGCGCTCAGCACCCTTTGGTAGAATGCCTGAAAAGGCTTCCTTGCCGTCAAGATTGATTTGTAGCCAAGACTCATCTGTTAAGGTTACTGATACTTCTACCAAGCTTTCACGCTGGGGTGGTGGTAAAAGTGGCAGCGACTCAGGCGAAACGCTTGCACTCACACTGGGAGATGGTGGAGGTACTAATGGCTGTTGAGAAAACAACCCAAACCTGGGAATCACCACTGCCAAGGCAACAATGCCCATGCTAAGAGCAGCGATCGGAAGCATCACAGGAACCAATACTCCAGGCGATCGTCGTGAAAACACCTTGAGCCTCTTTGAGGGCAACGCCTTAAGAGTAGACCGTACTAGAGTTAAATTAGCTGCCTTCAGGTCACTATCATCTGATGCTTTAGCAGTACTCGGTTGCTCCTCCTTGAGGATGTCAATAGACTGGCGGGGCACCACTAACTGCTCATTGTCACTCGCAACCGCAGCATGACCCGACGACAGTAAGGGCACAGACACTGCTGACTGAGGATTTATGACTGAAGCAGCTAGTGCTGATCCATCCAAACCAAGGATATCTCCACACTTACGAATGAACCCCTGTACAAAGACAGGCTCAGGCAGCTCATCCAGTCGGTGCTCTTCCAAAGCCTTCAACAGGCGTAGTTGAATGTAAGTTTTAGCCGCAATTTCCTCCAACGACACAGATTGCTCTAGCCGTCGCTGTTTCAGGACTGTCACGACATTCCAAAGCTGCTCAACTTGGCTAGCACTAAAACGATTCACAGCAACAATCTCTAACCACCACTAACCACTATAACTAGATATAACCAGATCGCATGTCAGCTCGTTCATAAACTATTGAACTTCAATTAAGCAAGTCTAGACGAAACTTGTTCAAGTACAGCAAGGTTTGCAAATCAACGACTGGTTATATTCTCGGTGACAGAGCTTAGTATCTCTAGGGCGTGTCATCAAATAAAAGAATTGACAACATGAGCCAAATGAGCGTCAAAGCGTTGGCTTATATCCTAAGCCAACAAGATGCTAGTATCCTAAGCCAACAAGATGCTAGAGGCAGCCAGATAAATACCTCCCAAAAAATTCACCGCTCGCTTATCATAGCGGGTCGCGATGGCTCGAAATTGCTTCAGCTTGGCAAAGAAATTCTCAATCAAATGACGCGCTTGGTACAACAGTGCATCATAAGCCCGAGGGTTCTTGCGGTTTTTCTTTGGTGGAATCACAACGTCAATGCCTCGTTGTTGCAAAGGGGTCACGACCCGTTCGTCTGCATCATAGGCTTTGTCCGCTAGCACTGCCTCTGCTTGGACGTGAGGCAATAACTCATCGGCTCCTTGCAAGTCCGAGGCTTGACCAGGGGTTAAAAAAAATGAGTGGGATTGCCCAACGCATCAGTAACGGTGTGAATC
>JANWZG010000200.1 GCA_025054735.1 Cyanobacteriota bacterium
GCCTATTCCTAACTATCCACCCTTGGCTCCAGTACCCATACCGCGATAGGGTGTCAAGGTTATTCTGGTTTAGGACTGTTATACTTATCAGCTGCTCCCAACAATAGTACCCAGTGGGGGGAATAGGATATAATTCAAACGCTACTGCCATGGTCATTGACTACTGAAGGAAACAGCTAGCTACCCACTTACCTATCTATAAGCTCGTATTAATGACTGAGCCGTGTACGGGTGTTTATAGTAAGTCTCTATCGATAATTAGCAGGTACAGTGAGGCCAGTGTAGAGATATGCTTCCCGAGTTAGCATCTTTCCTTCACAGGCCTGTGTAAAGTCATACTCTTAGAATTGTGCCCTTACTTTCAAGATTGGATAGTTAATGACTGAATAACCTTAAAGCTTTCCTTAGTTCTGAGCATATGGCAAGTCATCCTGATTTAATCGGAGTGTGATACTCTGCCAAAAGCCAGTATTGCCAATAATCACTAGCAACCCGATAGAGCCTATGAGTCTCGATGCGTTGACCCAGGATAAATCCTCTGCTACGTTGTCCCAGAGCGTTCAAATTGAAGACGATCGCACGGGCACTAGCGTTGAAACCCTGAAGCGTGCTTTTGCCGACCACTTGTTTTACATCCAAGGTAAGTATGAGTCTGTCGCTACATTGACAGACTACTACATGGCATTGGCCTACACAGTGCGCGATCGTCTACTGCGTCGTTGGCTTAAGACGATGCAAACCTATTTGGAGCGGAAAGACACCAAGGTAGTTTGCTATCTATCCGCTGAGTTCTTGATGGGTCGCCATCTTGCCAACAACTTGATTAACTTGGGCCTCTATGACAAAGTAAAGCAAGCTGTGCATGAGTCAGGGCTGAGTTTAGATGAGCTGATTGAGCAGGAGCCAGAACCAGGATTGGGCAATGGTGGTTTGGGACGTTTGGCTGCTTGCTTTTTAGATTCGCTGGCCACCTTAGAAATTCCAGCGATCGGCTATGGCATTCGCTACGAATTTGGCATCTTTGAGCAATCAATTCAGGATGGTTGGCAGGCCGAAACTCCAGATAAATGGCTGCGCTTGGGTAACCCTTGGGAGTTAGCTCGCCCAGAAGATCGAGTAGAAGTGAAGTTAGGAGGGCACACCGAAATCTATAACGATGACAAGGGCCGCCCTAGGGTACGATGGATTCCTGAACGAACTGTAACTGGTGTTCCCTATGATACGCCTGTGCCAGGCTATGAGACCGTTACTGTGAACCCTCTACGCCTGTGGAAGGCAGAGTCTAGCGAAGAGTTTAACTTCCAAGCATTTGACACTGGCGACTATGATGGAGCTGTTGCCAGTAAGATTTCTTCAGAAACGATTTCTAAGGTTTTATATCCCAATGACAACACCCCCCAAGGGCGGCAGTTGCGTTTAGAGCAGCAGATTTTCTTCGTTTCCTGCTCACTGCAAGATATTGTGCGTCGTCACTTGCGGTTGCATCGTACCTTGGATAACCTGCACGAGCACTTTGCCATCCAGCTAAACGATACTCACCCAGCGGTAGCGATCGCCGAACTAATGCGGCTACTGTTGGATGAGCACAATATGGATTGGGACAAAGCCTGGTATATCACACAAAAAACCTTTGCCTACACCAACCATACCTTGTTGCCGGAAGCTCTTGAGCGTTGGCCCATCAGCTTATTTGGTAGCCTCTTGCCCCGCCATCTAGAAATCATCTACGAAATCAATCACCGCTTCTTGGATGACATTCGTGCTTGGTATCCCAACGATGAAGAGCGGGTATCCCGACTGTCAATCATCGAAGAGTATCCAGAAAAGAGTGTGCGCATGGCGAACTTGGCCACCATCGGCAGTCATGCTATCAATGGGGTTGCTGCACTCCATAGTGAATTGCTCAAGCAGAGCGTGTTAAAAGACTTTGCTGATCTCTGGCCAGAGCGTTTTAATAACAAGACCAACGGTGTCACACCGCGTCGATGGATCGTGTTAAGCAATCCTCGGTTGACACGACTCATTACTGAAAAGATTGGTAGCCGCTGGATTAAGCACTTGGATGAACTCCGGAAGTTGGAACCCTACGCAGATGACCCTGAGTTTCGCCGGACTTGGCGCGAGATTAAGCAGGCTAACAAGCGTGACTTAGCAGACTACATTTGCCAAGTGCGTGGCATAGAAGTGAACCCTGACTCTCTGTTTGATGTTCAGGTGAAGCGAATGCACGAGTATAAGCGGCAATTGCTCAATGTTTTGTATGTGATTACGGTATATAACCGGATCAAAGAGAATCCGAATCTTGATGTTGTGCCGCGGACTGTAATTTTTGCAGGTAAAGCAGCTCCGGGCTATTACATGGCAAAGCTAATCATTAAGTTGATTAACTCTGTGGGTGACGTTGTGAACCGAGATCCTGACGTGCGCGGACGCTTGAAGGTAGTGTTTTTGCCAAACTTTAGCGTGTCGTTAGGGCAACGGATCTATCCAGCAGCGGAATTGTCAGAACAGATTTCTACTGCGGGTAAGGAAGCGTCGGGTACGGGCAATATGAAATTTGCCATGAATGGGGCGTTGACAATTGGCACCCTAGACGGGGCCAATATTGAGATTCGTGAGGAGGTTGGGGCAGAAAACTTCTTCCTATTTGGCTTAACGGCTCAGGAAGTCATGGCTGCTAAGCAGCATGGGTATTATCCTCGTGGCTACTACGAGACCAATGCATCATTGCGGGCAGTTATTGACCGCATCAGTGGTGGGTATTTCTCGGCGGGTAACACCCGGCTGTTCGCTCCGTTGGTAGATTCCTTGATGCACACAGACACTTACATGCTGTTTGCAGACTACCAGTCCTATGTTGACTGTCAAGATCAAGTCAGCCAAGCCTATCGAGATCAAGATAATTGGACCCGAATGTCGATCTTGAATACGGCTCGATCGGGCAAATTTTCGTCCGATCGCACTATTCAGGAATATTGCACAGAAATTTGGCATGCAAAACCTGTGACCATCAACCTTGAAGATTACACCCACGCGTCCGCAGGCCTACGTGTTACAGCAAAGCCATTAGGTTCTCAAATGTCCTAATATAGATGGATTTGGGTCTGAAATAGATTCAGGTTGAAAAGCTAGTTACTGCCGGGAAGCCTGCCTGGGTTTCTCGGTGGCTTTGTGGCTATCGAAAAGAGAGTGTGCCAATTCAGTAGAGAGCCAATTTAACAGAAAAACCTTAGGTGGAGTAAGCGCCGATCAAACAGGTTGCACTGTAAGGGTTCTACAGTCTAAGATCACGAAGCTGGAATCCAAAATGGTATCTGAACAACATGGACTTATGCACTGTTGAAACCTATCTGCAGCCCACGAATCTGCATGATGTGCAAGATTGGCAGGCTGATTGGGCGTGGCTGGCTGGTGGAACGTGGCTGTTTACCCAACCACAGCCTCAGGTGAAAACCTTAGTGGACATGCAGCACTTAGGCTGGTCAGAGATTGAGTGCGCCTCTGATGGTTTGACGATCGGTGCAACCTGTGTCCTTAGTCACTTACTCCAAGCGACCTACCCTCCAGAATGGACAGCGGTTACAGCCTTGCATAGTGCTGTGCATGAATTGGCTTCTTTTAAGGTGCAGAATGTCGCTACAATCGGTGGCAATGTCTGTTTAGCCTTGCCAGCAGGCACCTTTGCTCCAGCCCTAGTGGCCTTGGGAGCTACGTACCGTCTGCTTGCACCCAATGGCTCTACCCGTAACGTGCCTGCCCTGGCGTTTCAAACGGGCGATCGACAAACGGTGCTGCAATCGGGGGAAGCCCTGCGTCAAATCTGGATTCCAGCAGAGTATCTTACCTGGCGTGTTGGATATCGGCGGATTTGCGTGGCAACGGCTGGCCTAGCAGTGACCATCGTTGTCGTTGCCTACAATCCCCGCACTGGTGCTACTCGCATTGCCATCGGAGCAGCGACTCCTGCTCCCCAATTACTCTCATTTACTGAGATGCCCTCACCCATGGCCATGGCAGCCGCTCTGGATGCCCAGTGCCCCCTTACGGCATACCTAGACAACGAACAAGCCAGTGCTGTCTATCGTCGTCATGTTACCCTGGTCATGATGCAACGAGCCTGTAACGATGCACTTTCTGCCAATCTGTAAGAAATTGCTGCACGGCTGGGACGATCGCCTGTTACCATAGAATGTCTGACGATCTAACAACACAATTTCGTTTTATCTCTGGAGAGATGGCCGAGTGGTTGAAGGCGCAGCACTGGAAATGCTGTTTAGGGGTAACTCTAACGAGGGTTCGAATCCCTCTCTCTCCGTTTCTGGTCATGGATGCTTGATGGATAGTTGTAAAAACCAAGCATTGGCAATGAAACCAATGGCAGCATGGTGGATGCGAATTTTGTTAATGGTGATAGCCTTTGCCTTCCTGGGCCAACTCTCTGTTGCCGCTAGTGAACGCATCCTAGATCGGGCAACCTGTTCCTTTGGAGGCAAGCCCCTCTATGGCAAGGTGCAGGTGGTGGAGAGCTTTCCTGATGTCAGAGTACAAGCAGTGGAATCATTTCCAGACTTGAAAGTGAAGCTTGTCTCCTCATTTCCGGACAGTTGCGGTGAATGGCAGATAGTGGAGTCGTTTCCCCATGTAAAAGTGCAGTTTGTTCAGAACTTCCCTGACATTAAAATTCAATATGTGAAAGCATTTCCTGGGTTAGTGAACTAACTGTCTAAAGTCACCACGTTACGTCAATCCACTCTGTAGCCACGTTGCTAGCTGGATGACGATCGCCAAACAATTAGCCTAGACTAGAGGCAACTCTGCCCTAAATGTATCGTCACAGGTATGAATTATCGAAACCGAACTAGTCCCAATAGGGTAGGTTGGCGATCGCTATCCGCAGGACTAATAGCTGGGATAGCTGGTGTATCAAGTAGTGTAGGGTTGCCATGGGTACAGACAGTAAGCCATGCTTACAGCAAGGTTTATGGCACAAGTCGTAACCACTATGATCAGATTCACAGTCTAGAGCATAACTCGTCTCAACTTTCTCTAGGTTGGCTGGCTCAGCAAGGCATAAGGCACGAAGAACAGGAAAACCGAGAGCAACAAGCAACCCTAGAAGCACTTCGGGTGTTACGAGAAACCTTAGCTATTACGCGGGCAACGGGTGATGTGGCTGGCCAGGTCAATATGTTAAGGGGGATTGGAGATTTATCCACAGAAATCCGAGACTATCAAGCTGCAATTGCTGCCTACCAGGAATTACTAGCTTTACAACAGTCTATAGCCCAGCCTCAAGTTGTGCTCAACACCCTATCTAGGTTGGCCTTTGTGTATAACCAGTTGGGGTTGTATGCCCAAGTACTGGAGGTATGGAACCAGTCCCTAGGGCTAAGCCGCCAGTTGGGTGACCCAACTCAGGAAGCAGCAGTGTTGAATAATCTCGGACAACTTTACAGTAACGTAGGTCAGTATGAGCGGGCATTGGCCCTGTATGAAGAGTCCCTGAAGGTATTGCAGAGTCTTGGCGATCCGGCAGTAATTTTGCCCCAACAGTGGAATAACATCGCCAGGATGCATCAGGAGTTAGGAAACTACGACATGGCCCTACGTTTTTACAATCAGGCATTGACGATCGCTGTGCATCGAGGCGATCAGGCTGGAGAAGGCACCATCCTAAGCAATATTGGCGGTGTATATGCTGTCCAAATGCAAAATCAAAAAGCCCTAGAACTTTATCAAGCCGCATTAGCCATCTACCAAGAGCAGGACTTGAGAGAGGAGGAAGGGGTAGCTCTGAACAACATTGGTTCGGTATACCACGACCTAAAGCAGTATAAGCAAGCATTGAATTATTATCAACAGGCATTGCAACGGTTTCAGCAAGAGCAAGCACGGCCTTCAATCGCAACAGCCCGGCAAAACATAGGGGCAGTGTTGCTTCGGTTGGGACAATATGACCTCGCGGAAGAGAACTTGAACCAAGCACTGGCAATTATGGAGGCGCTGCGTCCTGGCCTTGACGATCGTGCTCAAGTGTCCTTAGCCGATACCCAACGGAACAGCTACCACCTATTGCAGGAGGTTTTAGTGGCACAAGGCCGTCCAGAAAAGGCTTTAGAAGTGGCAGAGCGGGGACGTGCCCGCGCATTTGTAGAGTTGCTAGCTAAGCGACTAGTCAATCAACATAGGCAGATTGGTGCGGGGTCAAGGTTGAATGGAGGTGGTCAAGGTAAAACTAGTACGTCATCGATGGTTACTCAGGCCATTACCATCGAGGAGATTAAGCAGGTAGCACGGGAACAGAATGCAACGCTGGTACAATACACCGTTCTATTTGACGAGAACGATCGCAAGCCCGATCCCAGCTTACCTAACCTGTTTGTTTGGGTTGTTACTCCCCAGGGGCAGGTGACCGTGCGCTCAGTGAATCTGCACCAAGAGCTACCAGGGGTTACATCATTAACTGAACTAGTGAACGCAGGACGAAGCGAGGTGGTAGGAGGTAGCCGCGGAGTATCTGTAGCAGGGGTCGAAGAGCCAAAGCTAGCAACTTCACCAACAGAACCACCTACAGGGCTTGTGTTTCAAGAAAACCCCCAGTGGCTTAATCAGGCGAGGGAACAGATTCAGAGCGCTGTCAAGGAAACAGCATTGCAGCAACTGTATCAGGTGTTAGTAGAGCCGATCGCGGACTTGTTGCCGGCAGACACCAAAGGACGGGTGATTATGATTCCTCAGTCTCAACTGTTTTTGGTGCCCTTTCCAGCCTTGCAAGATGCCCAAGGGCACTATCTGATAGAGCGCTACACCCTAAGCACTGCCCCAGCTAT
>JANWZG010000201.1 GCA_025054735.1 Cyanobacteriota bacterium
CCCTACTTACGGCTAGTTACAGGCATCACAGGAATTTCAAGCTTTTACACAACCGGTGACACCCAAGCTACCCTAACAGGCTCTATCGCTCTTCAGGCCCAGTTTGGGCAATTTTCTCGTACATTTTTTGACTATACAGGGCTAAATATTAGCTATTCTCAAACCTTGGGAGGTAATAATTCACCATTTCTATTCGATCGCATTGTCGATACCCGTGTACTTTCCGGTGGCTTTTTGCAGCAAATTTACGGGCCTGTGAGGTTTGGGGTACAGACGGCTGTAAATTTGGACAATGGTCGAGAAATTAGCACAGACTACATCCTGGACTATAGTCGGCGTGCCTATGGCATTACCCTCCGCTATAACCCTGTCCTTCAACTTGGATCCATAAATCTCCGGATTAGCGATTTCAACTGGACGGGACGAACAGAGCCGTTTGATGAACAGTAGAGTTTAAACGAAGTGCAGAGTCAGTCCTGACGCTGATTACCTAGACGCTGATTACCTATATGGGGATACTGCTTTGGATCTTGTACTAATTCCCCATGCTATGGCTATAGATAGCTTTTATTAAGGACTGAAGTCCTTACTACGAACTTATGGGTTATGTAGCTAGGTTTCGGAGGATTGGTATTAGATTTGCAATTTCAGGAGGACTCAAGTCTGCACTACAAACATCAACATGCCAACTAACCTAGTCGTGGCTGTGCCGGTTAGTTGACGTGGGGATTTATAGTAAAAAATGCTACTCGTGCGGCAGCTTGTTCAGCAGCCTTGCGCGATCGACCTGTGCCTTCTCCTATGACTTTGCCGTTTACCTGGACTTGGGCATGAAACCGCTGGTGAGCATCCAATCCCCCAGCAATTTCTGTAACTTGATATTCAGGTAACGTCTTATAGAGTCCTTGGCTCCACTCTTGAAGTGCTGCCTTGTAGTTTTGTCGTGCCGGATCTGCTAGAACTGTTGCTGCCATAGCTTGAAAGTGACTATCTAGCCAAGGACGAACCAATGCCAAGGTACGGCTAGGTAAATAAAGAGCAGCTACTACAGCTTCTAACGCCTGTGCCATCCGTGATTGATAGCCGCTTTTGTCATTCAGGGCACTTGGAGACAGCAAGAGATAGCGTTCTAGTCCATAGTTATCGGCAACTGTTGCTAAAACACGATCGCTCACTAGAATCGAGCGAATGGCGGCAAATTCACCCACAGGTAACTCTGAATAGTGCTCATACAGCAGTTCTGCAGCAGCTAAACGCACAACAGCATCTCCCACAAATTCTAGCTGCTCATAGTTTGCTGTGGTAGATACTGTTGGGTGAGTTAGGGCTAGATCAAGTAGATGCCAGTCAATCTTGGCTTCAACAGCGATACCAAGACGCTGCACAAACTTCTGCAACTGTTGTTGGCGTTGAGGGTAAACGATTGCACTCACAAGCGAGCAGTGGTTCAGAACAACAGCTAAATTTTGAGGGAAGAGCAAGACATAAGCCGGGTTCTGTTCAAATGGGCGGTTATCTATCTGGGATGCCTGTTACCAGAGCACCTCTAGCGGTTCTATAGCGGAACGGGAAAAGAACCAACCCTTGTTCCTTCACCTTGCTCCCGACCGGGGTTTACCGAGCCAGCACCTCTCGATGCTGCTGGTGCGCTCTTACCGCACCTTTGCACCCTTACCCAGTTCAATCTTAGATCTGAAATTTTGGATTTTAGAGTTCAGCCAATGTCGAAAATTATCAGTCTAAAATTCCCTAGGCGGTATGTTTCTGTGGCACTATCCTCACGATCGCTCGTACTGGGCGTTACCCAGCAAGTCTGGTTCTTTGGGAGCCCGGACTTTCCTCAGACTGATGAACTAGCTACCTAATTCTCAGCCCGCAACCACCACGCTTACTCTTCCCAGAGTCTCAGTCTAACGTAAGAGTCAAGAACCGATCGTCACATCACCATAGAAGATTTAGGTTTCGCAAAAATCATTCGCCCCGCTGAGGTTTGTAACGAGCCAGTCACGACCACTGGCACATCATCACCAATCAAATTACCACCTTCCTCAACCACTACCATAGTTCCATCCTCCAGGTAACCTACACCCTGATCAGGCTCCTTGCCTTGCTTAAGGATCTTAAGGTCAACACTGTCGCCAGGAAGGTAGGAAGGACGCAACGCCTGGGCAAGATCATTGACATTCAAAACAGGAACCTGTTGCACACTCGCTACCTTGTTGAGATTGTAGTCAGTTGTGAGCAACGTAGCATTGATTTCTTGAGCCAGTCGCACTAACTTAGCATCAACTGTGGGCACATCCTCGTAGTCGGCTGGATGAATAGAGAGTTGTTCAGGGTGGGCTTCCTTCATATGGTTGAGAATGTCTAACCCACGCCTACCCCGGATTCGCTTCTGCTCGTTAGCAGCATCGGCAACCTGCTGTAACTCTCGTAACACAAACTGAGGCACCAGTAGTTGCCCTTCCATAAATCCAGTATCTAGCAGTTCTTGAATCCGACCATCAATAATACAGCTTGTATCCAAGATCTTTGTAGTGGCAGGCTTAAGTGTCCCTTCGGCTAACAGCAACATCTGAGCAGAGTTAGGGTTGATTAGCCGCAGAAAAGCTCGTCCATGAGTATCTGCCAAAGATATCCCCGACACTGCAAACAGCACACTCGCTAGTACAGCAATCAGGGGCTTAATAAAACCAAACTCTTGAGGAATGGGTAGCAAGAAGATAGGAGCTAGCATGAGGTTGGCGACCAGTAAACCTAACACTAGGCCTACAGAGCGACTAAGCAGCAAGTCTATCGGCATGGAACGCACCTGTCGCTCCATGCGACGATATCCTGTTTGGGCAACCAAGCCCACAGCCACGCCAACAATACCGCCAAACCCTGCTGTTACAAAGCTCAAACCCTCTAAGTTGGTGACTTGTTCCATCAAACTTGTGGGTAACAAGTCAACACTAAAGAAGCCGATGCCTGCACCAGCTATCACAAACGAGAGGACGATGATAGTGTCCAGCATAGACATTGCCCCAGCCGGATGGGACTAAATTAGGACATATAGTTGCTTAACATTATACGCTTTAGATTCGGAATGATGTAGAAATGTACGTGACTTCTGTAATCCTGATATTGAAGAATCCTGAATTTGATAGTCACGAGCGGTTATATGCAAATAGCGTAATGTAGGTAAGCAATGCGAGCAACTTTTAGTGCCAATTCCTTAGAAGCTACCTCCATCAGATTTATCAACTCTGCCTGTTGTAACAAACTGCTATGAAACTGATCAACCCAGCGGTTTCCCTAATGAACCGCCTCACTTACCCACAAAAGTTTCTGTTAATTAGTTTGATTTTTGTGTTGCCAATAGCACTGCTGATGCAGTTGTTGCTCTCTAGCATAGGCGATCGCATTGAATTTTCTCAAAAGGAACTATATGGCAACAGCTACTTAGTGTCTGTGCGTCAGGTTTGGGAACCCGCCCTTGATCGTCAATATCAAGCTAGCACTAATTCTAAAAAATTCTCTAGCCAACGAGCATCAGATATCCAGCAACAGCTTGAGCGAGCCATCACTGCCCTAGCTGAGGTCGATCGTCGGTATGGCAAGCTACTCAAAACTGCCAAAACCTACACCAAAGTGATGACAGCCTGGCAACATCTCAGTGCTACAACAACGTCTCCGAAGACCGCCCAGCAAACTGCCTATCAAGAGTTCATCCAGGCTCTCAGCAACCTGCGTGCCTATGTCGGCGATACATCCAACTTAATCTTGGATCCTGATTTAGACACCTACTACCTCATGGATGCTAGCCTGTTAAAACTGCCAGAACTCCAACGATTGCTGGCAGAACTGCGCCTTAAAAGTGAGGCTATCCAAGCCTACCAAACTATGGATGCTCAAGACCGGGCAACGCTGGTCACGCTAGCTGGGTTACTGCAAGAAACTAAGGAAGACTTAGTATTCAACCTTACTGTGGGATTTCAGAATAACCCAACCGGAAATCTTCGCCCTCGGTTGACAAAACCCCTCACTCAATTCATAGCCGAACTTGATGAGCTAGTTGTAGTAGTGAACCGCTTGCGCAACCCTCAGGTGAATCCTGAACTTGCTGACTATGTAGGTAGAGCCTCGACTACCTTGGCACTTAGCTTTCAGCTTTGGGATAACGTAGTGACAGAGTTGGATACGTTACTTCAGCAGCGAATTCACAGATTTGTACAGCAGCGACAACTGATTGTGGTAGGAGTCATCATTGTACTTCTAGTGGTTGTCTATCTGTTCACTGGATTTTATCTAGCTGTTATGCGGACGGTTTACAGCTTAGACCAAGCCGCGAAGCAGATGGCTACAGGCGACTTAACTCAGCCTATCACTCTCGACAACCGTGATGAACTCGGTCAAGTTGTTCACTCATTTAATATGGTGGCGGCTGCCCTTGTGCAGGCTAATAAGGATATAAGATTGCTCAATCAGCAGCTAGAGGCTGACAATCTGCGGATGGCAACCGAGCTAGCGGTGACTCGCCAGCTACAGCGCATGATTCTGCCTAAAGAACAAGAACTAGATGCTATTCAAGATTTAGAAATTGCTGGGTTTATGGAGCCAGCCAATGAAGTTGGTGGTGATTATTACGATGTTTTACAACACAATGGCATCATCAAAATTGGCATTGGGGATGTAACTGGGCATGGCTTAGAGAGTAGTGTGCTAATGATTATGGTGCAAACAGCCGTGCGGGCGCTACTTGCAAACAATGAAACCGATCCAGTGAAATTTCTGAGTAGCCTCAATCGTGCTATCTATGACAATGTGCAACGGATGAATTCCGATAAGAATCTTACCCTGGCACTAATAGACTATGACCGCGGCAAGCTCCGTCTAAGTGGTCAGCATGAAGAAGTGATTGTTGCCCGCTCCTCTGGAGGAATTGAGCGCATTGACACGATCGACCTAGGATTTCCCATTGGCCTGGAGGAAAATATAACTAGCTTCATTTCCCAGGCAGAGGTGATGTTAGAAGTTGGTGATGTTGTAGTGCTTTATACTGACGGTATCACGGAAGCGGAAAATGCCACCGGTCAGTTCTATGGGCTAGAGCGCCTCTGTCAAGTAGTGCAGAAATATCACACTCAGTCTGCCAAAGATATTCGTCAAGCCATTATTGCTGACGTGCAATCCTTCATAGGCAGCCATATCCAGTACGATGACATTACACTGTTAGTGCTCAAGCGTAGGTAGACTCCTAACGTAGCCCTTGCGTGGGCGATCGTCTCTGTATGCGATCGTTACACAAGTACTCCCCATAGTGTTCATACCAATACAATTGAAAGAGGAAGGATGCCCGTAGGATATGGGCTAATCCACTCAGTAGTATGAATGTTGTGAGTGACCCATGTTAGTGATTTTGATGGATGACCAAGTATTGTCACCCCAGCAGGTGTGTCAGTCTTGTCTGTTGGCTGATCAGCACGGACAACCCCGCTGGCGGAAGGGGCGACTATGTTGCGGGCAAACAACTCTTCAGGCCAGTCAACAGTTGCCCACCCACTACAACTGTCCAATGGGATTCCGACTTGCTAACATTGAGTGAGTTGTTAGGAGGAAGACAGTCCATGACGTGGCGAGGTTCTAGCACCACTCAAGATCGCATCTTTGCCTGCTTGGTATACATTGTCCCTGTGCTGGAGGTGCTGCTAATTGGCTTTGGGGAACCGTTGTTTCGCTCAATTCCCTACCTGCGGCTTGCATTTGTTCCACTCATGCCGTTGTTGGCTATCTACGCCTACAGTGTAGGGGGGATTGCAGTTGTACAAATCGCAGTATTTATTGGTCTATTTGCTGGTGTTATCAGAAACTACAGAGTTGTGCACTTTCTCCGCTTTCACACTATGCAAGCATTGCTGATTGGGATCGCTATCTTCCTCTGTGATGCTGTGCTGTCTATTCTAGGAATTGGGCGGTCAGTAATTGGTGTTGGTGCCTCTCCAGTGGAAGTGTTGTTTTGGAACCCCCTCATGAGCGTAATATTTGTAGCAGTGCTAGCGGCGGCGATTTATTCCGTGGTTCAGTCCATCCGGGGCTTATACGCCGAGTTGCCCATTATCTCTGAGGCTGCTTACCAATTTGTCCGCTAGCCGATAGATTCCATGACCAAGCCCAAGGCCATGCTGCCTCCCCTGCTGGTATTAGATCGAGAGATAGAGCACTGGTTACTAGAGGATATTGGCCGCGGCGATCGCGCAACCCAGGCCTTGATTGCAACTGGAGCACACTCTAGTTCCGCATATTGGGTAGCGAAGGAATCTGGCATTGTGGCAGGGTTACCAATCGCAGCTAGGGTCTTTCAGCGACTAGATGATCGTTTTGCCTTCACAGCACTGGTGCCAGAAGGCTCATGGTGTGAACAGGGACAACTGATCGCTCAGTTAGCAGGTTCCCTAGAAGCATTGCTCACAGGGGAACGGGTGGCGTTGAACCTAGCCATGCGTCTGAGTGGTATTGCTACCCTCACGAACAAATATGTTGCCGCAATCGCCGATTTGCCAGCTCAACTGGTCGATACCCGCAAAACCACACCAGGACTGCGCCTCCTAGAGAAGTATGCCACTCAGGTTGGGGGGGCAATCAATCACCGCCTAGGCTTGGACGATAGCGTCATGATTAAAGATAACCATATTGCGGCAGCAGGTAGTATTGGAGCCGCGATCGCAGCTATTCGTCCCCGTATTCCCTACCCATTGACGATCGAAGTGGAAACTGAAACCCTGGCGCAAGTGCAGGAGGCTATTCAACACCGAGCTGATATCATCATGCTAGAC
>JANWZG010000202.1 GCA_025054735.1 Cyanobacteriota bacterium
AACTGCATCAGGATTTCAGACAACTAACTGCATTGATTTGCGATTCTTTGACAAATCTATTGTTTTCTGGACAATTGAAACACTAGCTTTACAATGTCTGTGAGATGTGAGTTTTGAGTTCGATCGCCATGGATGTCAAGTTGATTTTGGTAGTCCTGACTGTCCTGTTCACGGTTTCTTGTCTATTCTTTGGCACTAAGAATGGTTACTACGACACTGACAACTATCACGGTAATGGCTCTGCCCATTAGGGGTATGTCGTTAGCTATCAGGTGACGTGATCTGAAGCATCCAACAACCAGGACATTAGGACTGTGGTTTAGGTGTTGTGGCTGATCTAGCTTGTTTGCCCTATGGCGTTGGTCACGCAGATGAAGGTGTATGTCTGCTACTACAGGTGGGAGCATACAACGTTCTCCTAGATTGTGGTCTACAGGACATGACACCCTTGCTAGTTGACCTGCGTCGAGGCTTGAAGCTAGATCTGGTGCTTTGTAGTCATGCCCATAGTGACCATGCTAGAGGCTTACTGGAGTTGCATCGTCATTTCCCTCGCCTGCCAATCTATGCCAGTGAGGTGACGACTCAATTGCTACCGCTCAACTGGCTAGGGGCTGATCCTGGATGGTCGGCTAGCTTTTGTCGGGCCTTGCCATGGCGATCGCCTTTAGAGTTCTGTGATGGTCTGAGTGTAGAGTTGTTTCCAGCGGGACATCTCCCAGGAGCAGCCGTTTTCGTGATCAAATACGCAGGGCCTGATGGACGCACCCACACGATCGTCTACACAGGTGATTGCTTCCTCTCTAACTCGCGCCTAGTAGATGGATTGCCTCTAGAGGAACTGCGCGGACTCCGCCCGGATATCTTGATCCTAGAGGGCAGCTATGGTACTGCTCGCAATCCTCGCCGTCGCCAACAGGAAAATGACCTGGTTGATCGCATCAGTCGTGCCCTAGGGGAGCAACGATCGGTACTGTTACCTGTGCCTACGTTGGGGTTGGGGCAGGAATTACTCATGCTGCTACGCAGTCATCACCAGTTCACAGGGCGGGATGTAGATATTTGGGTAGATGGCTCAGTTGCTCATGGGTGCGATGCCTATCTGACGCTGTTACCCTATTTGCCCACAGCCGTTCGGAACTTTGCTCAACACCAGCCCCTATTTTGGGATGATCGTGTCCGCCCGCACCTCTATCGTCTGCAAACCGATGACCAACGCCGAGCGATTGCAACTAAACCAAGTATCGTCCTGACTGATGCCAACCAAGATCTGCATCAATACATTGCATCGGATTCAACTCGTTGGTTAGTTCTGGTTCCCCAGGGCTGGACTATTCCCCCAAGCTTGGTAGCGTCTGTTGCTGTAGAAGCCTACCTGTTAGCTGACCACTGTGATGGCCCTAGCACCATGCAGTTGATCCATAATCTGCGTCCACAACATGTGGTGTTTGTGCATGGTTCCCCCAATTACTTGGCAGATCTAACCAGTCTAGATGAGTTGTATAGTCGGTATCAGCTCCATGTGCCTAGGGCGGGCGTGCGCTTAGAGTTGCCAATCGGTGAGTCGTTTCAGCAACCCAGCATTCCAGACCATAGCTACGAGGCTGAGTTGGTGGAACTGGGGGGAGAAATTGTAGTGATGCTTCCGGACACTATCAAGGCTGATTCACGTTGGCAGAGCTTTGCCGATACTGGCTTGCTAACAGCCCGCTGGCAGGGGCAAGAGTTGGTGCTGCGATCGCTCTCTCAATGGGAGCTGCTCAACCAAAGTCGCAGCCGAGAGATACCTCCAGATATGGCCTGCTGTGCTAACTGCAACTATTGCCGTAACCAACATTGCTGGAATCCTGCGTCACCCTTGTATGAATTTAAGGTAACGCTTGATGGTCTTTGTCCTGCCTTTGAGCATTCATAGATGCCTACTGGCGCTGACGTTCAATACGTTGGTAAGCAGCGAGAAAATCCTCTTCAGTGATGCGAATGTTATTAGGATCCGTAAGTCCCTGAGCACGATAGTGACGAATGGCCTCTAGGGCGGCTTGGTTGCTTAACAGGGCTAGATCAGCACCACTCCAGCCCTCGGTTTGGGCAGCCCAGTCTGCTAGGTTAACGTCTTGAAGGGGGCGATCGTGATTGTGTACCTGTAAAATGGCTAGGCGACTAGCAGCATCAGGGAGGTCAACCTTGAGCTGAATCTCCAGCCTGCCAGAGCGCTTTAGAGCCTCGTCTAGTGCATCAGGACGGTTAGTAGCACCGATGATCAGCACATTGGCGCAGCCTTGTAGCCCGTCTAGTTCAGTCAGTAATTGTCCCACTACCCGATCGCTGACCCCAGAGTCACCGCTGAATCGTCCCCGTGCTGGTGCTAGAGTATCAATCTCATCGATGAACACTACACAGGGGGCGGCTTGTCGTGCCTTGCGGAACAGTTCTCGCACAGCTTGTTCGGCAGCCCCTACCCAACGGCTGAGCAGTTCGGGGCCATTGATGGCGATGAAGTTAGCGCGGGCTTGGGAAGCTACGGCCTTAGCTAGCAGAGTTTTGCCTGTACCCGGTGGCCCCCACAGCAAAATACCCCTAGGGGCGATCGCCCCTGTGCGCTGATATAGTTCAGGGTAGAGCAGTGCTCCTTCCACAGACTCTTGCAGGATGCGCTTGATCTCCACTAAGCCACCGATGTCATCCCAAGCAACATTGGGTGATTCCACCTCTACTGATCGCAGTACCGATGGTTTTACCTCCTTCAGGGCGGCCAGAAAGTCATCGTGGGTGACTGTCATAGTGTCGGGCAGGGGAGCATCTGGGGTAGGCAATTGGCGACGTAGGGCAGAATAGGCAGCCTTTTGGCACACAGCCTTGAGGTCGGCTCCCACCATCCCCACCGACAAATCGGCGATCGCCTCCAAATCCACCTGATCCAGCGGCATGTCTCGGCTCAGAATCCGTAGAATCTCGTGGCGGCCTTCGCGATCGGGCACCCGAAACTGCACCTCGCGGTCAAACCGGCCAGGGCGGCGCAGGGCAGGGTCAATGTGGTCAGGGCGGTTGGTAGCTGCCAACACGATGACCCCAGGGGTTTTGGCAAAGCCATCCATCAGTCCCAGCAGTTGAGCCACTAAGCGCTTTTCCACCTCGCCCTCCACATGGGAGCGGTCAGGAGCTAGGCTATCAATCTCATCAATGAACACCAGGCAGGGAGCCGATCGTGCCGCTTTTTCAAAAATATTCCGCAGCTTGGTTTCTGCTTCACCATAATACTTGCCCATCACCTCCGGGCCAACAATGGCAATGTAGTTTACACCCAGATCCTCCGCCAGTGCCCGCGCCACTAGGGTTTTGCCCGTGCCCGGTGGCCCTACTAGCAACACACCCTTCGTCGGCTCTAGGCCTAGCTTTTTCAGCACATTAGGACGCTTGAGGGGAATTTCTACCAGTTCCCGCAGCTCCCGTAGTACATCTCCCAAGCCGCCTACATCCTTCAGGTGGGGAGAGGTTGGGCTGGGTCTATCGGTTGAGGGAGTCACCACTTCATCAGCGCTAGGGCCAGAGTCATCAACAGGCGGTGTTGAACGGACTCGACTCACACCAATGTTGCTAGGGATGTTACCCGATCGCGGAATGCTGGTAAAGGCACGGGAACTAATGTGTATATCTGTTTTCAACTCCCCTCGTTCCTGCTTTTCTTCCAGGGTTTTTGCTAGTTCCAGCAGTTGTTCCAACCCTTTGAATAAGTTTTCCATCTGTCCCACCATAAGCCAATTGCTAGGTATTGACAGTATACCCACCCGCTCGATAGATGTCCGGGAACCGTTGCAACTCTTTGTAGCTTCATTTGTAGCTTCAACCAAGCTTGCGAGCAACCATGCTAGTGCCTTCGATAAATCAACCTCGATACCTGATATTCAGCCTGATACGGCATCTTGATGCTCAATTACTCTGGACTAGCACTAAGCTAGAACACGCGAGCTTTGTCCTATTTTCCCGACATCTTAGGGAACCCTGTGTAGTAAGAATCTAGGAATTTGCACAGCTACTGTGGGGTGCAGCACAGGATCAACGCAGACACCGTGATTGGGATTCAAATAGGCATAGTTACAACTTATTAAACTCATGGTGAACGGACTATCGGGGTGGATGACTGCATTCAGCAGAGTTCCCCGCAGACGACTAGTGCATTTCCTGGGACTAGGAGCAGTGATGATGGCTACCAACGTGGTGAGTTACACTGTTGGGGCCTCGTTGTTTTTGAACCGAGAAGGCTCCAGTGCCTTACCCCTGTACAATCTGATGCTGGGATTAGCCGCTATTCCTGTATCGATCGGTATCTCTATTGTTATTGATCGCTATTCTCGCTTGCGGTTATATCAATTGTTACTGACACTTGGCATCTTAGCCATTGGGTTACAGTGGGAATTGCTACCTGACACTGAAGATTTTTACACGCTCTACATCAGCCTCAACTTGATGGAGTTGCTGACTGGGATTCTGTTTTGGACGTTAGTAGCAGACTACTTCACATCCCTAGAATTTAGGCAATATACCCCACTCTTGACCATGGCCATGACCATGGGAGGAATCATAGGTGGTTCCATAGTGCACATTGCCTCACAACGGACTGAAACTATGGAACTGCTGCTCATGCTGCCCTGGCTATATGGGCTAGCGATCGTGCAACTTGCAATCCTTGAAAACTCAGAAACACCTCTAGCACCAGAAACTATCAAGCCAGATGCCTTCTTGGTCAGTCTGCGAACCTTTCCTAAGTTGCTGTCCAGATACCCCCTCATTTTGCTACTAGCAATAGGCACCTTTGTCTCTAGCCTATTGTGGCAGTTGGGCGAATTGGAATTTTCCCAGATTTACACCAATGCCATAACCGACGAGCAAGACCTGACTAGCTTTTTAGGCTTGCTCAGTGCTGGATTCAGCGTGCTTGAGCTAGCTCTAACTGGGCTAGTGACGCGCCTACTCATCAAGCGGTTGGATGCAGGCGCGTTAAACCTAGTGTATCCACTAACAACCTTAGTCAGTTTTGTGGGATTAGCCATCAATAGCTGGTTACCCGCGGCTGTGCTGATAAACATTAACCATGATCCTCTCTACAGCAGCCTTGCCCAACCGATCCAAAACCTGAACTATAACGCTGTGCCCCATCGGTTTGTGGGGCGGGTTCGAGTCATGATTGATGGCTTGGTTTATCCCCTCAGTCAAGTGGTGGTTGGCATTGTGTTGTTTCAACTCCAATCATCTCTTGCTCTTGACCATCTCAGTTGGGTAGGCATTGGCTTCAGTCTAGTAGCTGTGGGAATCGGCTACCTGACTGGTAAGAGTTATCTCTATGCCCTTATGACGCGACTGCACGCTGGCTCAGTGAACTTGAGTGACATGCAACTTGTGCGCTTGCCGACGGGCATAACGCAAGACATTTATCAACTCCTGACTAGCGATGAACCTCGAAATCAGATCCTAGGGCTAGAATTAGCTGGTCGGATAGATAATCCTGCCCAGTTTCTTGATCAACTGCAACAACTGCTGTTGCGGGGTAATGCCACTGTGCGATTAGCAGTCGTGATGCTCCTCAGCAGTCGGCAACACCCAGAGTTTGATCGCTTCCTGCGAACTCAGTTAGTTTCTGACCATGCCGAGGTGAGAGAAGCGGTTCTAGAGGCGTTAATCCGCAGTCAGCAGCCTATCTCTGATGCTCAGCTCTACTATTTTCTGGAGGATCCTAGTCCATCTGTGCGTGCCCTCGCTTGTGTAGCAACACGCCAGAGTAATCATGCTAGTGCTGAGGTGTGGGCAGCCTATAACCATGTTTGGCGACTGACGGGTAAGCAGGCGCTTAACCAGGCGGCGCGGCGAGCAGTAATTCGGGCAATCGGTGGCCGATCGCTGTCTGATTCACTCCGCAGTCGGTTGCTGCCACTACTAGAGCAAGTGTTAATTAATGCAGATAGCACTGTGAAACAGGAAGGGCTGACAGCATTAGCCTCGCTAGCACGCCCAGGTGATACTCATTTAGCCAAGCTAGCAATTGCAGAGCTAACCCATCCCCATGCACAAGTGCGAGCAGCGGCAGTGAAGTTGCTAGCGGTCATGCATGACCCTCTACTATTGCCCATCTTGGTGAAAACACTGAATGACAGTGACATCAGAGTCCGCCAACAGGCCACTATTGCCATTGCTTGCTATCAAGAACTTGCTATTCCAGTAGTGCAGCCTTGTTTGAGCAGTGCTCAATTAGAGGTTGTGGAGGCAGCAATAGCTATTCTAGGCCAGATTAAAACCAAACAGGCAGAAGACCTGTTGTATCAGCACCTTCAGGCTTACTATCAACACATTACCCTTAGCCTGTCATGGCAACAGCGCTTGCTCACGCAATTACCAGGCTGGTCTGTGCTAGCCATTACTCTCGATGACTACCGCACACAATTAATCAACCGAGTTTTCTACGTATTAGCTTGCTTAGGCTACGAAAGCACAATTAATACAGTCCGGCGACTGTTACGCAGTGATGATGTGCGACAACGAGCCAATGCGATCGAGACCCTAGCTTCCCTTCCCCATCGGCGATTTGTCCAGCCCATCCTGCCAATTCTCAGTCAGTCCTACTCAGTATTACAACCCAATCGGGAGATTGCTCTGCATAATGGAACCAAGGCAGGTGACGATCGCTTAGCATCTACCCTCATTCAAGAAATCCTCACTACCTGTAAGCCAACAGGATCGCAGGTTAACTGTACTGATATTGGCTGGCGATCGCGCTGGGTTCGGATTGGAGCCTTCATGACTAGCTTGACAATGGGTGATAGC
>JANWZG010000203.1 GCA_025054735.1 Cyanobacteriota bacterium
AGGAGGTTGGCTGATGTGCATCCGGGCGGCTTGCGGGTGCCATGAGAGAGTTAACCAACCCCGTCGCTCTAGAGTGCGCAGAGCCAGTAAGACCGTGTAGCGATCGCGCTGATAAACCTTCTCTAAGCGAGCAGGAATCCAGTTGGCCTTTAGATCTGCCACAACCGCCATCAGAGTGGTGTAGTCAACCGCCTGCATAACCGTCCTGCCCTACTCAAGGTGGATTCCTAAGGCCTGTAACTGTGCTGGATCCAAGTTGCGTAACTGGTCAAGAAGTTGCTGGCGTTGCTGCTCAGCTTGCTCAGCCCGTCGTCGTTCTTGCGCTAGTTTTTGCTGCTCTTGGGCAAGGCGCTCAACTGCCCAGGGGAGTATATTACCGTCTGCATCCCACCAGCGTAGCCAGTAACCGTTGCGGCCCTCTTTTTCACCACGCCAAGCCCCTAGGAACAGGTTCATGGGAGCAATCCAGTTGCGATCGTTTTCATCTGAAGCCTTAAACTGATACCGCCCTTCCGCTAATACATACAGCTCCAGCGCACTACTGATTGGCTCAAAGATGGCATAGTAGGGAACCTGGAGAATTTGCTCATAAAAAAACCACTTACCGGGGGGATAGGTTTGCTTGCTGGAATATTCTTCGCCGTCTTCATCGGAGAGAAATTCCATTACAATCACGGGTAGGTCTCCCTCTAGGTGGGGGGTGTAGCTTTTGCGATCAACACCTGCTTCCAGCGGCATGACATTAGGTACATAGACCCAATCAGGAGCCTTAACCGTAAACTTGCCGTTCAGGGTGGCACACAATCCAAAATTGGTTGCAATCAACATGTGGGGCTGAATCAAGCCTGCAAGTTCTAAACTCTCATGCAGTGCTCCAGCTAGAAGTGGTTGTCCGGTATTGTCCACGGGATCATTGGGTAGGCGAAAATCCTCAGGCAATGGCTCCCAAGTTACCACTGGCAACCCGCTTGTCTTTGCTGCTGTGGAGTGGGTGCTGCTGACTTGAATGGGTGTTACAGTCATGGGGGTTAACCTCCAAGATCTGGTCTATGTGGATCAAAGCCACTCGTCATCATCATCCCAGTTATCAGGCTGGAACTTGCTGCGTCTGCGATTAGTGTTGCGGTCACCTGGATAGTCATCCCGCTGACGTTGGTTGTAGCTATTGCTCGCGCTAGGCCGATCAGCACTGGAACGGGTAGAACGATTGCGGTCGTTGTAGCCACCAGAATTAGGGCGCTCAACGCTAGGACGGTCAGTGCGATCGCGGCTGTCGTAGCTACTGGAACTAGAGAAATTGTAGCGGTTGCGGTTGTCATTACTATCTGCACTGAAGCGATCAGGACTGCGGTCATAGCGATCGCGGCTATCGTAAGTGCTGGGATTAGGACGATCGTATAGAGATCGCTCGTAGCGCGTGCGGCTGTCAGCCCATTCGCCTTGATCACGGCGCTCTGGTTGGGTATAGCGGTTGGGTTGATACATACGATCGTAGCCTTCGTAGGGCGATCGTCGGGGTGAGGCATCGTAGTAGTAGTCGTCTTCATCATCGCCACCCATGAACGTGCGCTTGATGGTGTTGAATAGGTTGTCCGCTTCCGCTTCTTCTTTCTGCCGCTGTGCAGCCAAACGACTCAGCTCCAAAAGAGCATCCTGCAAATCTGCCTGGGTGCTATCAATGCCTCGATCGTCGTTTTTCTCTAGGTATTGCCGCAGTTCTTGTATCAGACTTTCGATGCGGCGGCGTTCATCCCGAGCAAAATACATGCCATAGTCGAGAGCTACATCCCGCAGTTCCCGCTCAGCCTTAAAGGTAAGAGCTTCAGCATTGGTACGCTTGGTAACGCGCTCTCGACGCGCTCGGTCTAACTCTGCATACTCCTCAGCATCTTGCAACATGCGGTTAATTTCAGCTTCACTCAAGGTAGAGGCACCCTGAATAACTAGGCTTTGTTCACGCCCTGTCGTTTTGTCTAGAGCAGAGACCTGTAGGATCCCGTTAGCATCAATATCCAGAGATACTAAGATTTGCGGCACACCACGGGGAGCAGGCGGAATGCCTGTAAGCTTGAACTTGCCTAGAGATTTGTTGTCGCTGGCCATCTGGCGTTCCCCTTGCAGAATGTTAATTTCCACAACGGTTTGGTTATTTTCGCTAGTGGAGAAAATGTCCGATCGTCGGACTGGGATCGTGGTGTTACGAGGAATTAGTGTTTTCATCACGCCACCGATCGTTTCAATCCCCAAGGACAAGGGAGTTACATCCAGCAATAGAATATCTTTCACATCGCCAGCCAGACTCCCAGCTTGGATAGCTGCACCCACCGCCACTACTTCATCAGGATTCACATTTTGGTTAGGTTCCTTACCGATCAAGCTATAGACCAATTCCTGCACCATGGGCATTCGTGTGGAACCGCCTACGAGAACCACCTCATCAATGTCACTGGCAGTCATGCCAGCATCAGCTAGTGCCCGCTTAACAGGAGCCTTAAGACGACTGACCAAATCGCTACAGAGACCTTCAAACTGAGAGCGTGTCAACCGAGTTTCTAAATGCTTAGGGCCATCCTCAGTCGCGGTGATAAACGGTAAGTTGATGTCGGTGACGGTCACGCCAGAGAGTTCAATTTTGGCTTTTTCAGCCGCTTCTGTCAGCCGTTGAAGAGATTGGCGATCGCGACGCAAATCGATATCCTCTGCCGCCAAAAACTGCTCTGCTAGCCAATCCACAATCTTGCGATCGAAATCGCTACCTCCTAGCTGCGTATCCCCACTAGTTGCCTTGACCTCAAACACACCATCACTAATATCCAGGATAGAGACATCAAAGGTACCTCCACCTAGATCAAACACCAAAATCGTTTGGTTCTGGCGCTTTTCCAGGCCATAGGCCAAAGAAGCAGCCGTCGGCTCGTTCAAAATGCGCAGCACATCTAACCCAGCAATGCGACCTGCATCACGGGTTGCTTGCCGCTGTGAATCATCAAAATAGGCAGGCACTGTAATGACTGCGCCAGTGATTGGTTGCCCCAGATAACGACTAGCGTCATCCGCTAACTTGCGGAGAATCATAGCTGAAATTTCCTCTGGAGCAAACTCTCGCTCTAGTCGAGGACACTTAACTTTGATATTGCCAGCTTCGTCCCGACGAATAGTGTAAGGAACCCGCTTTGATTCAGTCGTTAGTTCACTGTAGCGCCGACCAATGAAGCGCTTGATGTCGTAAAACGTGTTTTGCGGATTTAGCACCATCTGTCGCCGGGCCATTTGCCCAACTAAGCGCTCACCCTCCTTGCTAAAACCCACTACCGATGGAGTTGTGCGCATCCCCTCAGCATTGGCAATCACAACGGGTTTACCGCCTTCCATAACGGCAACAACAGAGTTTGTGGTGCCTAAATCAATGCCAACTACCTTGCCCATGCGTTGCGATACTCCTTCGGTTTCTGAGAATCAACCTTCAGTGTAAACATTTATGGATATTCTATACCCCCTAACTGATGCAGTGGGACATAACCCATACAAAAGGCTACACGTTAGGAGACCTACCTGTTGTGGCTGTGACTGGCATAGGTTTGCAGCATATGGTACTGTTCAGGCTGCTGAGCCAGAATGCTGAACAGTGTAGGCACCGATTTCACTGACCTTAACCATGAGGCAGCAGGGGTTGAAATGCTACCACTTTAGTGCCATTACTCTAGTTTTGCTCCTGCTGTGGTTACAGTTCTGCCGTCTCTTCAAGCTAACGCTACAGAGCGTAGCAAAAAACCTACAGCTACCATTTGCATCTGACTCTCAGGTGTAGCGTGACTATCACGGAGGCCTAGAGAGGCTCGGCAGGACTGGCCTAAAAATTGATGTGTGAATCCATAAGGTCACTACATAATAGAGTACATTACGTTACTAAATTTAACGAGTTATTGTATTGGAATACTGGGTTGAGAGCACGATCGCACAGCTAACGGCAGCATTTACTGACAGCTACAATCAAGCGATCGATCAAGTTATTGAGCTACTGATTGAGCGGTTTCGTCTAGGTAAAACGTTGCTGCTGTGTGGTAATGGGGGATCAGCAGCCGATGCTCAGCATATTGCCGCGGAGCTAGTGGGGCGCTTTTTAGCCAACCGACAGGGGTTACCAGCCATAGCCCTAGCTACCAACATGGCAACATTAACGGCATGGTCAAACGACCACGAGTTTGCAACTGTGTTTTCTCGGCAAGTTGAATCCCTAGGTAAGCCTGGAGATATGCTTTGGGGAATCTCGACCTCTGGGCGCTCTCAGAACGTGATTTTGGCGTTGCAAACTGCTCAGCGTATGGGGATTACCACGATCGGCATGGCAGGTAACAATGGTGGCTTGCTTCATGACTACGTAGACTATCCCCTGTTTGTGCCTCAAACCCACACACCTCGCGTGCAAGAGATTCACGTGATCACCTACCACCGGATTTGTGAGCAGGTAGAGGCACGCCTGTTTGTGGAGGGCAAGTTCTGACGCAGGTATTTCTCTTAGCGGAGAACCATGCGATAGATTCCTCATGGTCGGTAGTATCATCCTAGCTGCTAGGAAATGATCGGTGATATAGCGTCAGTAATACCTTGGCGTAGGTAGCTGGAGTATGGAAGTCTAGGTATGCTTGCTGCATACGCTGAAGGCGATCAGTCACTGTCGGATCGTGCAGGCGATCAACTATGTACTGTAGAATCCCTGGCTGCTCCCATACAACGGCTAACTCGGAGAGACCATACCGAGCGAGTTCATGGGCCATCCACGTGTTCTGTGTGACGATCGGTAACTTACCCGCGATCACCCCCTCAACAAATACCCCTGAAGTCCTTTCTTGGTAAGCATTACAGTCATAGGGCAGTAGGATGATGTCGCTAGCCATGAGCCAAGCGTTATAGTCTTCACGTGACAGGTTATCGGCAATAGCCTTCACCTTCATGCCATTAGGGATGGAGGCAATGTTGGCACTGGCAGCATGTATTAAGCAAAACTGCTCAGCAACTGATTCTGTTAGGGTCACGAGTCGTTGAATTGTTGCTAAACCCTTCTCTGGCCTTGGTTCCCCCACCCACCAGCAGATGATGTCATGCTTTGGGGTTGTGGCTCCTGGTTGTGCGCCCTCAATGGTGGTGTGAGGAATGGGCATTACTGTCACGGGCATCTGAAAGTAGCCCATTAGGGATTTTGCCTGCAATTCACTATCAGACAGGAGTTGCAGTCGATCAGGTGACAATTGTTGGGCAATAAGCTGATTCAAGAGCTTGTACAGCCGTCGAATCCTCATGCGATGGATATCTCGGCGATAGAGCAGCCAAACAGCCACGTGGTCAGTCGGTATGCGAGCTAAGGCCAGCCACAGGCCTATGAGTTGCGATGGGATGAATCGCTCCAAAAGCACAATCACAGGTCGGCCTTGAACAACAACCCCCCGTAGGTAATTGGCAACTTGTTCTGACCAGCGATAAATTCCCCACCAATTCAGTGCCTTGGCAACAGGGCTGGCGATCGCCTCCAAGTTAGGGCCATCTAGAGCAGGAGTCCAGCCTTCTGGCAGAGTCTTTAGGATTGCATCAGGGGCGACGGCTGCTTGATGAGTCCACCCTAATTGCATAAGTGCTTCTCGGACGGCGCAGTGGTAGGCATAGACATGGCCCTTGCCCCCTAACAAATTAGGAATCAATGAGACGAAAATTGGTTGATTAGTAGTTGCAGTTGGCACTAAACCCCTCACTATATCATCTATCTAGGCAAAAGTAATTCTTGATGGGTATAAAACCAGTCAATCGTTTTTGCTAACCCAGTTTGTAATGGAGTTAGCTGAAGATTAGGCAAGTAGCGACGTAATTTGTCCACAGCTAAGCACTTCGACCTAGCTCCCACGTAGCGTGAAGTGTCAAACTGGATAGCCTCAATGTCATACCCAACTTGAGTGCATATCAGCTCTGCAAAGTAACGAATTGTAAATTCCTCCCCAGCCCCAATGTTGATGAGATCGTTCGTGTAAGTAGCTGCAAGCTTGACCATGATTTCGACAAAATCACCTACAAACACTAACTCTCTAGACTGATACCCATCCCCCCACAATACTACAGGTTCACCATAGAGCTTGCCCCGCAGGATTTTACGAATTAGGTCAAAAATAAAGTGCATCTGCCGCCCATCCGTATGATATCCAGGGCCATAGAGGGTAGAGGGCACAAAACAGAGGTAGTTTAGCCCAAACTGCTGCTGTAGAGCCAACAGACCAACGTATAGCATCCGCTTAGTCATGGCATAGGTAAACAGGCTGTCGATCGGCATCCCCAGTAGGTAGTTTTCTTCCACTAACTCTCGATCGGGCGCATAGGCACAACTCGTGCCTATACAGATGAGCTTGGCTTGGGGTTGATAGCGCTGCCACCACGTTAAGGTATTGGTGTTGATCTGTTGATTAATGATCCACTGTTCACCGGGATGGTAAAGGCAAAAGTCACCCGCTTGCGTCCATGCTGCTAGGTGATATATCTGGTCATAGGGTGTGCTGTTAAATGCCATCAGGGAATCAGGGTGAGTCAAATCACAGTTCTTGGAGTTGAGTCGTGTTACCTGATGTCCTGCCGCCTCTAAATAGTCACAAAGACAAGTTCCTAAAAAACCCGTTGCCCCGGTAACCAAAATCTTCATAAGCTGGCATCAACCCTCAACTAGCCAAACTAGATTACCAACAGTTCTACTGTTCACATCTGCTGTTTAAACCTCTTCTCTCCGCAGCCGTCATAGCTGTCATCACATTGCTGGTGTTGCAAACTGATGTTACCCCT
>JANWZG010000204.1 GCA_025054735.1 Cyanobacteriota bacterium
AGGGCTAATCGTAGTTCTCATGGCTATTGCCTCTAAATATTGCATGCTTCTAACTACAGACTCTGCGCGTGAATAATCTGGCAGTCCTCACCTCAACTCTTCTAACTAGCAGAACGAAACGACTGAGGGTGAGGATATGCCGATGCCATTAGTAAACTTAGATACTGAATCGCTGTTTTCATAGCGCTCTGGGTGCAATTCTGGCAAGGATTCAGTCTGGATATATTGTTGACCGGGGTTATTCAGGAGAGTTCGATAAATTGATGACCACTAGCTCTGGCGAACCGAGCACCAACAGCAACCCTGCAACTGCCAATACAGTACATACGGCTAAAGGATCAATGCCTGGTTTGGTAGTAGTGGACGTATTCAAGGATCGCTCAATGTTGCAGCGGAACCGCAGAGCGCGATCGGGTTCGCTGGGGTCAAACACAAATTGACAAGTATCTGGGTCACCAGCCTGGATGCTATGAGGAAAAACCATGGCGTAAACATTTGCAAAACTCGATACCCTCAGCATAGGGAATTTCCACGATGCATGAAACCTACAGCGGTTAGGGATTTAGGGCCATAAGTACTCAATATCGATTAGGAATTTGCTGTTGCTAGAGGTTCACGATGTGGCAGGATAACATCAGCATTAAAATCCATAACCACAATTAGGTATCAACTGATTCAATTCCCTATTCACCATTAGGTACTCAATAGCCCCTTGGCCATTGACAATAGATCTAGGGCTTTACGTTTATTGAAGATATTTGCTCAGAGGTTAGTCATATGCAGTCAGTATCACGGCGACCAGAGTATGATCAGGCCGCCCAGAAATGGGATATGGAACGGTTGTTTGATGATTTGCTCACGGTTAAACAGCGTATGAAGCCCAGGGCTAAAACCCTTTCTGCCTTTGAGATGGATTACCTCTGTCTATTGTTGGCTGGTTATAAGCCCCAAGACATTGCTAATAAGATTAATTGGCAAATTGCAGGGCTGAGAGCAGAACTCTCAAAAGGACTGTATCAATATATTACCGAGCTGGCAGACAGGGCCATCGAAGACTGGCGAGATGTAATTATTGCTCTAGAGGAAGCTGGCTACAAGCGACGTAAGCCCCAACGGATGATGGTAATTATTATTGATGACACAGACGCTATGGAAACCGAAAACATTGTGAGTCGCTTGAATCAGCTTGTGGGCGATCGTTCCTTCAAGGTTCTGAAAACAGAAATTGGTAGCTTGATTCTCCATTTAGAAGGTTCAGACGATGCCTACAACCGCATCGAAACCTTGTTTAATCAAGGCCAGTTGAGCGAGCAGTTGGGCTATTCAGTACGGAAGATTTATTACACCGATGTCAGTGCCTACGATAAGCTAGAGAACCCTGTTTGTGAAGAGGTTGTCAAGCCCCTAGGAACCACAACTCCTGCCTCCCCAACCCCTGAGCACCTGAGCCGATGGCTTCAGAATGTATTCGATGCCGGTTGGCAGACCATGCAAGACTTGTTTGCCGCGCCCATAATGGCACCTGCCTATGCCACCCGCAATTTGCCTGTATTTCCCTCCTCAGACCCAAACCCAAGGGAGCGGCATACTGAGATTACTACTCTGATTGATCACATTTATTCTGCTGATTCAACAGCTCTGAAGGAAGCTGCTGCCCGTCGGTTAGGGGTCATTGGTCGGGATAGTGTGGAGGCGATCGCCGCTCTGATTCACCTGATACGAGTTAGTCAAGACGACCATCTGCGCTGGGTTGCTGCCGACAGCTTAGGCATGATTGACCCAGATAACGTTGCAGTAGGTGTGCGCCGGGTCAAGGACTTGAGCATGTTATTGACCAGTCATGCCCTAGCTCTGATGGTGGCTGTGATGGAAAAGGGATCAACAGGGATTGCCATTATGGTGCGCATCTATCCCCTGCGGGGACAACGCTTTTTGCCCGATGATGTGGTGTTGACTGTCATAGATGAAACAGGAGAGACGTTTCTAGAGGCTCGATCGCGCCGCATTGACGATTACCTGCAACTTCACTTCAGCGGACAACTTGGTGAACCCTTCAGTGTGCGAGTCTCCTTAGGAGATGTGGGAATTACCCAAAATTTTGTCATTTAAGTTATGCCAGCGGTTACCATGTCTTGATATTCCTACAGAAGACTTCACTATGACATTGCACGGTTTGTGGTTCACGCATCATTTCTGCTCGACGATCGTCGCCCTCAGTCTCATTATCCCCATTGCTTCACCTGTCCATAGCCAGCAACCTGTACTCACCTGTAATGCAGCCAGAGCCACTGTGCGCAATCGCTTAGCTAGAATCCGCAACCTTAGAGTCAGACCAGAAACCAGTAATATTGCGGCTATCTATCCCGATCACCCGGTTGGTCGGCCTAACAGTTACACGCTCATAATGCAAGGAGCAGCCATTGAGTCAGTTTTCAATTCTCGTCAGCTCATGACGACGATCGCCACAGAGGTGATTACCGCCTGTGACACTATTGGCCTAGTGACCTTTGCCCGCGACGGCTCTGGCGAAGCTATTAGCGTTGGCCTTTTCCCTGGTGGTAGTATTGACGTGTTCAAATGTGCAGAAGATGCTGGATTTCAACCAGGGCTGGGGGTTGGTCGTCCAACTTGGGGACTCCGGTATTGCAGTATTTAAACTACCTGTACAGGTAACTACTGCTGTGCGGTTGCGGGTTTAATCACCGGATACTGTTGTCACTTTCTGAGCAAGCGTGCATCTGACTGAGTATTCATAAATTCACCTATGCCGTACCCCTGAACCGATTCCCATGAGAAAATTCTCACCGTTCCTGAAGCAGATCAGTCTGTTCAAACTCCTAGGGCTGACTGTTGCCTATTTTATCGTTGCTAAGATTTCTCTTGCCTTTGCTACCCTCCCTGGAGGGGTGACACCCATCTGGTTTCCAGCAGGAGTAGCATTGGGTGGGGTGTTGCTCATAGGGGACTCAGCATTGCTGACGATCGTAATCGCTGGATTACTACTTCATACTGGTTCCCACGGTATTTCACCAGTCCATATCCTAGGTGGGCTGAGCATCGGCACCGGAAATATGTTGACGGCAGCTATCCAGGTTTGGCTGTTGCGATGGCACTGTCACCGGCAACAACAACCCCTCTCTCGGTTACTCAACCGGACTCAAACCATTGTCTGGTTTGTGATGGTAGCAATAGTAACTCCACCTGTGAGCGCTACGATCGGGGTCATGACTCTATGCCTAACCAGAATTGTGCCTTGGTCAGTCTATAACTCCCTATACTGGACTTGGTCTACCTCCAATACTTTTGGTGTTTTGATCGTCACACCACTATTTTTGTCATGGTTGAGTAGCAAGAAACCATTTACTGGCCTCTCTTGGCAGCGCTGGCTAGAAATCATAGTGTTAGGCATTTTGATGGGGAGTATCAGTCGCCTAGCATTTTGGCAGAATGTGCCCTCGGAATATATGCTGATTCCACTGTTGGTATGGTCAGTATTTCGCTTTGGGCAGCGCGGTGCAACCCTGATCGTGGTTTTGGTCTCAATCATTGCCATTTCAGGGATCATCTACACCGTGCAAACCGACCCTGATCGCTCCCTTAACCTTACCCTGCTCTTTCTCCAATCCTTCGTAGGGGTGGTAACATTAACAACATTAATCCTCTCCGCTACGGTGCTAGAGCGCCAGCAAGCTGAGACTGAACTCAAGCAAGCTAACCAGAACCTGCAAGCGATGGCCGCCCAACTGCAAGCCTCTAACTTGGCTCTAGAAAAAGCCAACGCAGAGTTAGAGCACCGGGTGCGGGAGCGCACTGCTGCCCTGCAAGCCGAACAGCAAAAGGCAGAAGATTTACTGCTCAATATTCTCCCTGGTTCCATTGCTAGCCGCCTTAAGCAGCAACATAATCCAATTGCCGATGGCTTTGAGAACGTAACTGTATTATTTGCTGATATTGTCAACTTTACTGACCTGTCGAGCCAAGTCTCTCCCCAAGAGTTGGTAGGGCTGCTGAACCAAATCTTCTCAACCTTCGATCGGCTGTCAGAGGAATATCAAGTGGAGAAAATTAAGACGATCGGTGATGCCTATATGGCTGTAGGTGGTCTACCTGACCCTAACCCTAACCATGCTGTGGCAGTGGCTAACATGGCCTTGGCCATGCAAACGGCTATTCAGACTTTTGTCTCTAAGGATGGCAGACGGTTCAGGATTCGGATTGGTATCAACACGGGGCCGATCGTTGCCGGAGTGATTGGCACTAAGAAGTTTATCTACGACCTCTGGGGCGACACCGTTAATGTGGCTAGTCGCATGGAGTCCCACGGTGAACCGGGACAAATTCAAGTTTCGGCTGCAACCTATGAGTACCTCAAGCATCAGTTCATCCTAGAAGAACGAGGGATGATTCCCATTAAAGGGAGAGGCGCAATGAGTACCTACTGGCTCAAGGGCAAAAGATAGTTTTGCATGGCTCTAAAAACCTAAGCCATTACTACGAGCCTCGACAGCAACTATGTCCCTCGCCAACTGGTTTGTCACGTTGTAGCCCTAGGCAAAATTCACCTATGCAGGTCATACCAATTCTCCAAAAGCCTAGCTATAGGCGTTCCAGCCTAGCTTGGAATAGTTGCTCTCACCCCCAACCCCTCTCCTAAAGCGCGGAAGAGGGGCTTAAACATCTCCTTCTGATCTGGAATGGTTATATGTAACCCATGTAAACCGCACCCAACATCAGCAGCATTTACCTGAGTTGTCAGCCTGCACGTCAATACCTGACTTGAATAGACGGATCTGAATATCCAAGACGGAAATCTCTGACGACATTTAAGTTTGCTGGTGCAACAAACACTACAGGCTTGTCAATGTAATAATTCGGCATGAGAATATCCGGTTGCAGAAATCGTGAGTCGGTGATGGGTACTGCTCTAGTAGAGCCTTGTCGTCCTGATCGAGTTTGATAATAAGCAACCACATTCTGTGGATAAATCCGAAGGCGCATATTTCCAGTGTTACTTAGCCGCACCCTCACAACATACACATCGTGACCAGTCATCAACAGAGCTGCATAGCTTGCTAGTGCATTAGAGTCAGCATTCATGATGAATTGCAGAGCAAGAATAGATGTTTCCGTTGGTGCAGATCTCCAAGAGAAATCTAGTCGGGCGACGGCTTGGGCAAGCACCAGTCCATCACCTTCCACAGCAGGAGTAGGTAGAGTAGTTTTGGTGGATGCAGTAGAGGTCATGAGTTGGGGAATACCTGGTGTATCACTGGGAAGTTTCATATCCGCGCTAGTTAGCGTGGCGCTCAGAGCAGCGTTGTTACTGAGGATAACCACTGCTACGGAAGAAAGCAGCGAAAGTAGTTTCATCATGGGACAGTTCTCCTAAGGTATCAATGAACAGGTTTCAACTAGTTACTGAACAAACCCTAGACTCAGGGTGGTTTTACCTACTGCTAAACAGGCAATATTGACCCCTGCCAACCGTCCCATTGATGGGAGTTTTGGCTGTCACTCAGACGTTCCTAGTTGATTCAATCTCGACCAATAACGTTAACGTTGTCCTAGCTATCTCTTAGTATTGCTGAAGCAGGCCAAGAACCCTATCCAATGGTGATTAGGTATTTTGTAGCGATCGCCCCTAATGTCGATTAGGGATTTATTCAATATGCTATGGCAACAAACTGAGTGGCCTAGTTTGTTAGGGGTGCTTAAAACCACTTCCTTATAACTAAAGCTCCAGTTCACCAAAGCTCCGGCTATCAGAGAGAGGGACTTGGAAATAGTTCGGTTCCCCCTTTTCTCAAGTTTGGGAGAAAGGGTTAGGGGATGAGGGCTTCTAATCAGCCTGATTGTTGCTATAGCTTTTGGAGAATTAGTACAACACCTAGGTTGATGGAAGTAAATATTGCCGATTGCTAGAGCTTGAGATCATCAGGATTAATACCGATCGACCTTAGGTAGGCCACTAATTGTTCAGCCCGTTGTCGCTCCTGTTCGGCTCGTTGTCGCTCCTGTTCGGCTCGTTGTTGAGCCAACTCTCTTTGAATTCTCTCTTGTTCAACTTGCTGTTGAGCTAACTCAGCCTGCTGCTGGGCTAATTCTCTTTGTATCCGTTCCTGTTCAACTTGTTGAGCTAGTTCAACAGAACTCAAAAATGGACGACCATCAGGATAGCGTAGAATGAGTTCTTGACCGGGCTGCCATTCAAACTGAATGCCCAAGCGGGGGCTGCTCCATCGTCCTATATCATCGATAGGGAGTAATTGTTGTCCATGGCGTTGCCAGCCTTCTAGTACCCAATCGTCAGGGTCATAGATGTAGTACTCTTCCACCCCATAGGTCTGATAAAAAGCTAACTTTTGCTGCATCTCTTGCTTACCTTGGACAGTTTTGTTGCCAGGAGAGAGAATTTCAAACACTACTTGGGGGGCCAAGTTGGCTTCTTCCCATTGGCGATAGCTGCCCCGTCTGCCCTTAGGACGACCCACTACTACCATCACATCAGGGGCTTGGGGAGCAATACTTTCCGTTTCTGTTTTGGGGACAGGATACCAAAATAAGTCGGCTGCAACGAACACATCAGGAACTGCGCTAAAGAGAATCTCCAGATTTTCCTTAATCATGACAATCCAGCGATATTGCTCAGTATTCTCTGCCATGGGCTTGCCATCACTTTCAGGATACAGCTCCAGTTCTTTGAGTTGCTGTTCAGAGAGCAGAGAAATCATAGCCGATCGCTGTTGGTGAACTGGTTCTATTGTAGCGGGAGTTGGTTAATTGAGGTAGAAATACTAGCTTTCAGCCCAATG
>JANWZG010000205.1 GCA_025054735.1 Cyanobacteriota bacterium
GACGGGCAAGCACAAAGCGATCAATGCCTGCCAAATCTGGTCGAATCTGAATATTTTCGTAGTTCCCCTGGGCTTGGAGCAAACCCATAACGTCGTTAGCCTGTCCCATCATTGTTTCTACCAGCCAGATGCCACCAGAGCACAAATAGTCTGGGGCGGCCTCTACTAGATGTCGAAGGCAATCTAGGCCATCGTCACCACCATCTAAGGCTATGCGAGGTTCGTGACCGACGACTTCCGGTTGCAGTTCAGGAATCAGCGCTGTAGGAATGTAGGGAGGATTAGCCACTAGGCCAGACACTTGGCCCTTCAGGTGGGTGATTGGCGCAAACCATGAACCGTGATAGAGCTGTATGCGCTCACTGAGTTGATAAGCCTGAATATTAGCTCTAGCTATCGTCAGCGCTTCGGCACTGCAATCAACTGCATGAACTATGGCTTGGGGAAAAGCAGTTGCCAGTCCGATGGCAATTGCCCCGCTACCAGTACCTAAATCTACCCAGTGACAGGCCATCATCTCCGGTTGATCCAGCATCGCACCGGGATCATCCGACGCAGCCTGGGAATTTTGCTCTATTGCCAAATCAACAATTAATTCAGTCTCTGGACGGGGAATCAAAACTGCTGGCGAGACACGGAGAGTGAACTCTCGCCAGTGGACGATTCCTGCCAAATATTGAACAGGAATTCGCTGCTCTAGACGTTGTTGCCAGAGTTGCGTTAGTTCAGGAAGCGATCGCTGGACGGCAATAGCATCATAGTGCTGAAAGGTTCCCAGCCGTAAACTCAGCGAATCTAATTCGGTAACAGCTCGTAGCAGCCAATCTACATCAGCTTGATCAATGCCAGCTTGCTCGGCTTGAGCCATAGCAGCTTGCCGCCATTGCCACAACGATCGTCCCGAAACTGAAAGCACCTAACCTCAGTCTGCTAGCGAGGTCTTGGTGATGGCTGGGGTGGCTGTTGAGAACGAGATGGTTGTCCACCACCGGATTGCAACGAGCGCACATACTCTAGGGATTCCCGTGATGGAATGAAGACAATCTGGTTCAACTGGGGGTCGTTTTTTTCCTGAAGGGTTTGAATGACCCCCTCCAGATTCACAACCCGAATAGCCACCGACGATGCTAGTGCAGGCTGCTGCCGCTTGAAGTTATCCAACAGCGCTTGAAGGTCTTCTTTCTTGAAGAATAAGGGAATCACCTGTTGGTTGCCTTGCTGAATTGTGAGATAGCCGTTGTCTCGGCCACCCGTAGCATAGAACAAGGGCACACCATTGAACTCTTGGACTTGCTGCCCACTTTGACGGAGTAAAGCTATGGCTGAGTCAACCTGTACCTTTACTGGCACTAGGGCAAACTCTAGACGATTAGCTTGGTTGCGTCCAGCCCGCTCCATCTTATAGACTTCTCCCAATGATACGGGCACAACTCGTACTCCTTGAGCCAACTGTGGGTTCCGAGTCCTTAGCCCATCCAGAAATGCTTGTGCATCTTGCTGGCTGATGAACACTCCAGCAACAGGAGGGCGATTTTCTCCCTGTGGTGGGGTAGCCACCAGAGGAGCACCATTAGCATCAGCGATCGCAAACACAGGAATTGGACGCAACTTCTCTTCAACTTGAGCATCTGGCAGCGCCAGTGCTACCGTAACGCCTAGAACAGAAGAGCTAATCAATGCTCCACCAACTAGACCCCAAACCTTACTCCAACGTGCCAGTGCTTTCATGACTCTTTCCGAGAAATCCTTTACTTAACAATTATTCTGCTTATTAGTATCTGCCTACGCTCAATAGATATTGCTCTAGTTATACTCCCAATTCGGGTTAAGTTGCATAACTAGAATGAATGCCAACAGTTGGCAAGCAATCAGGATAATCCAGCCAGCTACCGTGGCGATTGCCATATCAAGACACTAGGACTAGAACTACAGTGGCAGAGTTCCAAATCTATAACCATCGCCTTAGTCAACCATAATCGGGATGACAGGATTTGAACCTGCGGCATCCTGCTCCCAAAGCAGGCGCGCTACCAAGCTGCGCTACATCCCGGTACTACCCGTAAGTCGCCTTCTAGTATATCGTGTCAACCTGTAATCTGCGAACGTCAATCTTAACCATTCTCCACAACTGCTAGACTGGCAAGGGTATCCATCTTAGCGAGAAGAATCTTGTTTAGTCGTTCCATGGTCTAGAGAATTTCACAACTGGCTGCGATCTTTTTGGTGATCGTGTGTTACAGTGTAAATCTGTCGGGGCTTGTAGCTCAGTGGACTAGAGCACGTGGCTACGGACCACGGTGTCGGGGGTTCGAATCCCTCCTAGCCCGTCAAGGATCGAAGGTAAGGTTCTAAAGTAATATTCCTTAGAACTTTGACGCTTGGTGATGCAAGCGGTATTAAAGGGTTCCGAAGCCCTTTTTCTTCTTATCTTTCTTTTTCTTCTTACCGGGTACAGTGCTGCCATAGTCGCGCCAGCCAGGCTGTGGACGACCACTACCTATACCAGCCATAGGGTTCATTCCAGGCACTCCACCCATTCCGGGCATCTGCCCTCTGCCCATTTGTTGCATCAACGATCGCATCCGCTGAAAGTCACTAATTAACTTACTAACCTCAGACTCTCCATGGCCAGAACCTCTAGCGATGCGACGGCGACGACTAGGTGAGCTAGCCAGAAGATCAGGGTTCTTGCGCTCCTCTGGGGTCATGGAGTTAATCATAGCCTCAACCCGTTTGAGCTGAGCTTCCCCCTGACGCAGTTGGTCATCGCTAATCTTATTCATGCCAGGAATCAGTTTGACGATACCACCCAGGGATCCCATCATTTTCATTAACCGACTTTGTTTGAGGAAGTCGTCAAAGTCGAACTTAGCTGAGAGGATTTTCTCCTGCATTTTGATAGCATCAGCCATGTCAACGGCTTCTTGGGCTTTTTCTACCAAGGTAAGAACATCGCCCATCCCTAGGATGCGGGAGGCCATGCGATCGGGATAAAAGGGCTGAAGGGCCTCCACTTTTTCTCCCACACCAACAAATTTAATGGGTTGTCCTGAAATCCTACGGACAGAGAGTGCGGCACCACCTCTAGTGTCACCATCCATTTTGGTGAGAATTGCGCCAGTAACCCCAATCTGCTCATGGAAGGTGCGAGTGAGGTTAGCAGCTTCTTGACCCGTCATGGCATCTACTACCAGCAATGTTTCATGGGGCTGGACAGCAGCTTTGATCTGGGCCAACTCTGCCATCATGTCTGCATCAATCTGTAAGCGTCCTGCAGTGTCAATAATCACAGTATCAATGCCCTGCGCCCGACCATACTCAACACCTTGCCGAGCAATTTCTACAGGGCTAACATCGGTGCCCAACTCAAAGACAGGTACGTTGATTTGTTTGCCTAGGGTTTTCAATTGATCGATCGCCGCTGGACGATAAACATCAGTCGCCACAAGCAATACACTACGATTTTCTTTGCGCAAATGGAGCGCCAGTTTAGCAGAGGCAGTGGTTTTCCCGGTTCCCTGTAAGCCTGCCATGAGGACGATCGTTGGGGCTGTTTCAGCGGTAGCCAAGGGTACGTTGGTTTCCCCCATGATGGCAACTAATTCGTCATGAACGATTTTGATAAATTGCTGATCTGGCCTTACACCTTTGATGACTTCCGCCCCTTGTGCCTTGGCCTGTACCTCTGCTACAAATTCCTTAACCACCTGCAAATTCACATCTGCTTCCAAAAGAGCGCGGCGTACTTCTCGCAGAGCAGATTGAATATTGGTTTCTGAAATCTTGTCTTCTCCTCGCAGGGTTTTCCAGGCAGACTCCAGGCGATCAGCAAGAGCTTCAAACATGGTTAACAAATCGTAAAGTCAATCTCCATTGTAAACTGCTACGGGAAAGAGTGAAGAGTAAACGATGGAAGGGCAAACGGTAATTACTGAGGCAAATAACCGATCACTGAATCCTTTGTTCGTTGTCCCCCAATGTCCTAGAGTTGAAAGGTATAGATTTATTGAATGTGTAGGAGCAAGGCACTAGAGTTATGAATGTTGGCGATCGCGTCCGGGTTTGCAAGCCAATTACTGTTTATCATCACCCCAGTTGTAAGGGGCAACCTTTTAACATTGAGGGAATGGAAGGTGAGGTGAGTGCCATTTTGGATAACTGGCATGGTCGTCCTATCAGTGCTAACTACAAAATTCAAGTCACCTTTCCTAAGAAGTTCCGTGTTCACTTGCACGCTAGTGAACTAGAGCTAATTACCTAGAGATGTAACCCCAGAGCAGGCTCGTAGCCAGCACTCACACAGTGCTGGTACTGCAATCAACTCTTCTATAATGCTCCTAGCTAAATGTGTTAAGCCTGCTTTGCAAGCTCAGGCTAGCATTTCTGACTTAACCCGCTGGAGCTACCAGCACTTCACCCTTCAACATCCGCTGAGCAGCATCAAGCAAGACTTCTTCCAAATAGGGCTTAGTAAAGTATCCGCGTGCTCCCATCTGAATAGCCATCTGACGGTGACGATCGGCGCCTCGTGAGGTCAGCATGGCAATGGGCAGATGATTCAGTGAGCTGTCTTTTTGGATTCGAGAGAGTAATTCCAGACCATCCATCCGGGGCATTTCAATATCGCAGAAAACGATATCGCAGGGCAACCCAGAGCGCAGTTTTTCCCAAGCATCCTGGCCATCACGGGCTTGTTCTACACGGAAGCCGACCTTCGCAAAAGTCATCGACAACAGTTCTCGAACGGTGATGGAGTCGTCAACAATCAGCACAGTTGGTTCGTGAGGTGCATCTTCTGGCTCTTGGACAACGTCTTCAGCTTCCCAAGTCTTGTCAGGCTGTAGACGACCCATGGACAGATCAATCAGTTCTAGCACGTCGGCGATCGGCATGATGCGCCCATCCCCCAACACTGTTGCTCCAGCAATACCCATAGGTTTAGGCACAGGGCCTTGCAGTTGTTTGATTACAATTTCTTGCTCGCCCATTACTTGATCCACTTGGAGAGCAATGTAGTTACCAGCACTGCGTAAGACAACAATAGGAATGATGTCATCTTCCTGTCCCCCACCGTATACGCTGCCACGGCCTAGGAAGCGGTTAAACTTGAGAATATCTGACAACGGTTGGAACGGTAACATAGTGTCTCGCCAAGGAATACAGGGTTGGCCTTGGTCATTAAGTTGCACCCGATCGCGGGGAACATCAAACATATCTTCCACACCGTCCATCGGGAAGGCGATACGAGCACGGTTGCTAATACAACACAGCGCTTTGGAAATACTGAGGGTCAAGGGTAAGCGAATCGTGAATGTTGTACCCTTACCGAGGGTGGAATCGATACTAATTGTTCCACGGATTTCATTCAATGTCGTGCGTACCACATCCATCCCTACACCGCGTCCTGCCAAGTCAGTTAGCTTTTCAGCACCACTGAATCCAGGTAGGAACAAGATTTCGTAGATTTCTGACTTGGAAAGATTCTTGGCTTCGGCTGGCGTAATTAGGCCCTTTTCAATGGCTTTCTTTTTAATAAATTCTGGATTAATACCAGCTCCGTCATCAGATACAGAAATTACTGTCTGGTTACCTTGGTGAAACGCTCGTACTGTGATGCGACCGACAGGAGATTTTCCAGCCGCTTGCCGAACATCAGGTTTTTCAATCCCGTGGGCAATGGCGTTGTTGACAAGATGGGTTAGGGGATCGGTTAACTGTTCTAGAATCATCTTGTCAATTAGTGTGTCACGTCCTTCAACAATTAACTCAGCCTGTTTTCCTTCTTTGATAGCATTGTCACGAACCCCTCTAGGCAGACGATCGGCTGTAATAGAGAAGGGCACCATGCGAGCGCGGTTCAGTTCTTCTTGCAGTTGAGTCGTAACTTGACGGAAGTTGCGCGTCACCTGATCCATTGGCTCTTGGATGATGTACTCAATATCAGACGCTGATTCCCGTACTCGCACAATCAGTTCAATCATCTCCTGAGACAATGAGTGGAATGCAGTAAACCGATCCATTTCCAGTGCATCAAAGTCTGCACCAGTCGAGTGGGTTGTGCCGCTACTATTTGACTTCGACCCAGCATAATAGCTTTGCCGACTCGCTAGCAGGGAACTCTCTAGCAGCGATCGTTCGTATAGATCCCGCATCCGTTGTCCGACATCACTCAGTTGCTGCACCTGATACAACAAGTTATCCAAAAACTGACGCAAGCGATCCTGATCCTGTTCTAAGCTGTTGCGGTTAACAACCAGTTCCCCTACTAGGTTATTAAGTTTGTCAAGTTGCTTAACAGGCACCCGCATGGTTGGTTCCACTGCCCGCTGAGGTCGGCGAGGCGGTGTTGCTGACCGCGAAGGCATAGTAGCGGGTTGTCCACCTAAGCTACGGTTAGCATCCTGAAGGAGTGCCTCTAAATCATCAAACTCAGATTGAGAATCATCTGCCTTAGCGGAGGGGACTGCGCTAGACGCGGGTTCCTCTAGCATGGCATCTAGATCCGAAAAATCTTGCACCAAGTCACTCACATTGTCTGACACGAGTGGAGAAGTGACATCATGTTCACTAGCAGAATCACCTAGCAAGCTATCCAAATCACCAAACTCAGACAGAGCTGGTGTGCTGCTGTCACTATCAAGCAACAGGTCTAAATCATCCAGGTTAGCCAACTCAGAGGCAGCATCTGTAGCTGAATCAGCTAGCCAATCATCGACCACAGTTGAGTCTAGTGAAACATCGGCAGCAGCATTCGTATCTAGGTTATTACCAGATGTAAGCAAATTAT